>NZ_VOPZ01000017.1 GCF_010470665.1 Desulfovibrio sp. JC022
TAGAAATGGTTTGTATTGGAAGAAGCGGAAATTATGTCATTCCCGGCTCCGCCGGACAGGGTGTCGTCGCCCGCACCGCCGGAAATGATATCGTTGCCGCCGTCCCCGTAGAAATGATCACTGGCCGACACTGCCTATGAAGCTGTCCGCGCCGTCGTCGCCATAGACGCTGAATGCGTCCATGTTGTTGCCCTGCACATAACCGGAAAGGTCAAAGGTATCGCTGCCGCTGGTATTGGTTACCGAGATACTTTCCGTTCCAGAGTAGTTACCGATCACTTCCTGCAAGGCTGCAAGCTGGGCCTGATTGACAGTCAGGGTCACATTCTGACCCAGATTAACCCTTTCAATGTTCAACCAGGCCTCACCGGCGGATGCATCTGTGGAAGAATCCACCTGAACATAGTCCGTGCCGCCGCCATCGATGGCCTCACCAGCTTCTACATCACCGGAATTCAGATAAAAATAATCAATGTAAGAACCGCCGGTCATGGTATCCGCACCGGTACCGCCGTAGAAATGGTTTGTATTGGAAGAAGCGGAAATTATGTCATCCCCGGATCCGCCGTACAGGGTGTCGTTACCCGCACCGCCGTCGAGACTGTCGTCACCGCCATATCCATTGAGCAGGTCATTCCCGCCCAGCCCGCTTAGTGTATCGGCAAACATAGTTCCAATCAGGCTATCATCTCCGCTAGTTCCAGACTGGGTAACACCGCTGGGGTTAAGGGCAACCCCGTCCACAGTGATATTGCTCTCAGTCAGGCCGATAACTTCCGTAATAAAATGCAACCCTCCGGACGCATCTCCGTTGTCATCATACCACAGCAGGTTGTTGGAATCATAAACAAAGGCCGTTCCCGCCCCAAGTCCGGCACTCTCTCCATTATAATTTCCGCCTCCGGTGTAGTTCACATAAGCTGATGAGGAGCTGTATTTTGAACCATCAAAATCAAGGGAATCGTCAGTAGAGGAAAAATTAACAATCTGTTCAATGGTGACAGTACTGGACTCAAGGGTGTCGTAAACAAAAACGTCATTGCCCAACCCACCGTCAAGCATATCGGCCCCTGCACCGCCGATAATGGTATCATCGCCGTCCTGCCCATAAATCATGTTGCGTTCGGCAGAACCGGTTATCGTATCACCTTCGGATGAGCCGTAAGCATTTTCAATACTTATAAGTGTGTCTTCCCCTTCATCGCTGCTGACAGTCCCGGCGGCAAGATCGATCTCTGCTCCAGATGAAGTAAAGCCATGGTCATAAAAATCGTTTCCATCCCCGCCATCAATACGGTCATCACCAGCGCCACCGTAAATACGGTCGTCACCTCCGCCGCCACTCAGGGAATCATCGCCGCCTTTACCTTCAAGAGTGTTGTTTTCGTCATTGCCTGCAATTGTGTCTGCGTGCTCACTGCCCACCACATGCTCAAAATTAAGGACAGTATCATTGCCGCTGCCCCCGGTAACAGTTCCGGCGACAAGATCGACGTTAACACCAGAAGTGGAATGATAATATTCCAGCATATCCCAGCCGCCACGGCCGTCGAGGTAATCATCGCCATCATTACCCATTATCTGGTTATATTCGTCATTTCCTATAAGCGAATCATCGTGAGCTGATCCGTAAATGACTTCAAAATTTGCGATAGTGTCATTCCCGGCTCCGCCAGTGACGGTTCCGTCAGCCAGATTAACATTTACCCCGCTCTCGGCATTGACATAGACCAGATTGTCATGACCGTCCCCGCCATCGAGATCATCGTCCCCGTCTCCACCCTCAATAGAATCATGATCCGCGCCGCCTTCAATAACATCTGCTCCTGCATTACCGAATAAAGCGTCATTGCCAGCCAGACCGTAAATGGTGTTGCTGTCACTATTACCTACGATATTATCATTTCCAGCTGTTCCGGTTTGGGTCGTAGGGCCGGGAACAACAAGGGGAGAATTATTGATGAGAATATTTTCCTGCTGGACCAAATCGGTTCCGTCCAGAGTGGCAATCAGGGTGTTACCACCGGCATCATCTCCGTTGGAATCGAACCAGAGCTGGCGGTTAACGGCATCAAAAATAAAAGCGGAATAACTGGAGCCGATGCCTCCGTTGGAACCGTCATAAGCTGAAGAGACAGTGCGGAATTCTGCAGTAGCACTAAAATTATCACTGATAAAATTAAATTTATCAGCACTGCTGTCAAAACCAATGACAGTATCATCTCCATCACTTGGCATAGAATAACTGTAGACATCCTGCCCGGAACCGGAAACAAAAGTATCCTGTCCGGCACCGCCGATCATCTGGACATGCCCCCCCGTAGCTGTAAGGGTATCATTGCCTGATCCGCCATTAAGATAGGCATTCTGCCCATCACCTGCGGTAAGGGTATCGTTGCCGTCGTCACCATCAAGATGATTGTAATGGGCGCTGCCGCCGACAATAAAATCGTCTCCCTCTCCGCCGGATAGATTGCAGACGGAATACGCGCTGCCGTCTCCGGTACCGCCGATCAGGGTATCACCATAATCCGAGCCGTCAATATTCCAGATATTGGAAATGGAATCATTTCCCCCACCACCTGAAGAAGTCCCTTCCGCCAGATCCACGACAACACCGGAATCAGCCTGATGGTAGGTAAGAGAGTCACTACCTTGGCCGCCGTCATAAGTATCATCAGTCTGGCCGCGATCCTTAAAGCGGTTCTCCCCGTCATTACCGATGATGGTATCATTGTAATTCTGGGAAGCTTCCACGTTCTCAATGCTGATCAGCCTGTCGTTGCCATCACCACCGGTAGCAGTTCCTGCGGCCAGATTTACATAAACGCCGGCTGAGGCGTGCTTGTAATCAACAGTATCGTTGCCGTCACCGCCGTCAATGGTATCGTCTCCTGCGCGTCCTCTGAATTCATTGCTGAAATCATCACCTGTCAGGACATCGCCATATTCTGACCCTTCGACACCTTCAATGGCGGTAAAGGTATCACTGCCGTCGGCGCCTGTTGCTGTTCCGGCGGATATATCAACCTGTACCGCCCCTGAAGCAGCATAATAGCTTATTGTATCGTATCCATTACCGCCATCAATAGAATCCTCACCGGCATTACTCTGAAAAAAATTATCATATGCATCACCTGTCAGGATATCAGCGTATGCGGAACCGATAACCTCCTCGATACTGCTCAAGGTGTCGTTTCCGTCTGCACCAGTTGCCGTCCCGGCACTGAGGTCGACTTGTACGGAACCGTCTGCTTTTTCATAAGAGGCGATATCCCAGTCATCGTTGCTGCCGGAACTGTAACGGGAAGAGCTGCCGCTGGAGGAAGGGGCCACACCACCATCTATAACATCATCTCCCTTGCCGCCCTGAAAATACTCTTCACCGTCTTTACCGGTCAACGTATCGTTACTACTTGAGCCTATATACCCTTCAACGTTGACAAAAGAATCTGTTCCGCCACTGTGGACCACAGTCCCGGCCGAAGTGGAAAGTTCAATCCCCTGAGTTGAATCTTGATATGAAATACCGTCCTGCGAACCTTCGCCGCCGTCTATGTAATTAGACCCTGCGCCGCCCATAATGCGGTCATTTCCGGAGCCGCCGTATACGGAATCATTTCCTGCACCACCATCGATGGTGTCATTTCCGCCCAGTCCATAAATAATCTCGGAAGCAGCCGTACCTAAAAGAGAGTCTGCCTCTTCGGTACCCGTAATAATATAGTTCTCGTCAGAACCTTGACTGCCGGAATCACCGGATTCATCTTCGCCGGAAGAGCCTGCCCCATCGTCACCCTGATCCGGCGGGTCATCTTCATCGTCATTATCGCCCTCGGCAGGCTGTGTCTGTGTCGAAGTCTGCTGAACAGGAGCTGTTCCCGTCCCCGGGACAGCTGTGCCTGTGGTTACGCCTGTCTGCCCCAAAGGATCGCCTAAAATATCGTCCGCATTTTCAGACCCTTCGCCATCTCCTCCACCTTCATCTCCGGTGCCTTCTTCTCCGGCCTGCTGCGCATTGGGGTCATTGCCTTCATTCTCAGGTTTGTTGGCATCGCCAATCTTTTCCTGCTCACCCTTGACCCTGCTGCCGTCAACTTCATCCTTATTAACAAGCGCGCCTTTACCGCTGGTGGAAACAACACCGTTACCGGCATTTATGACACCATTACCGTTAAGTTCTCCACCACCGGGCTCCACATCACCGGGCAAGCCCTGTTGCTCTCCGGTTCGGCCTTCATCCTGAGCCCCTCCAGTCTGACCTTCGCCTTCAGAACCACCGGACGGGCCTGCACCTTCGGAACCACCGGACTGCGCTTCGCCTTCGGAACCACCGCTCTGGTCCTCGCCTTCTGCACCTTCGCCTTCTGCGCCTTCGCCTTCTGCGCCTTCGGCATTCTCCTCGCTGTTCTCATCTTCAGCTTCAGAAGTCTCTTCTTCAGAATCCTGAACTTCATCCTCTTCTTTTTCTTCTTCCTCCCGCTCCTGCCGGATTTCCTGTTCATGACGTATACTTGCAGGGGCAATATCACGAAATGAAGTCATTTCCTGAGTGGAAAGAGTACGCACAGTACTGAGAGCACCGGTCGGAGAAACATCAACAATGGCTTGCGGCTGGGAAATCTGGCGCAACTGACCATCGATACTTTGAACCAACAAGGCTTTACCGCTATGGATTTCTTCTACGCCATGCTTCTCCCCCTGTCCCGGAAGGACTTCGTGCAGGGTAATGGTGCCCCTGATCCCGATAGTGGCCAGAGGTGACCCCACCTTAAAGCGCTCCGGATTTTGCTCGGCAATCTTACCGGTAACCATACGGAAGGTTCCCTGTGTAATATCCACAAAGAAATCCGAAGACCCTCCGCTGGAATCAAAAGCATAATCATCAAGGGAAATTCGCGACCCTTCCCCTTGGGAAAGCAGGGTGTCATCCACAAAACGCACTTCAAGATTGGCACCGGCTCCAGTGACCAATTCTTCGCCTTCATAAACAGGGCTTCCCGTCTCCAAAGGACGCAAGCCAGTCGGGGACTCCGCAAAGGCCTCCCCGTTAACGGCAATAATTTTACCTATTTCCGGCAGTGCATTTTCAGGCATAAAACCACACCCCTAAATCATGGAGCAAAGCTACGTATAGACAAAATAACAACTAACATTAAAACGGGGGTGAGGCAAAGAAAAATAAAGATCTCTAAATAACACTTCAAACATATCACCAAGCCAACGACTAGCAAAACTCAGATATGCCACCCCACATTACGAGAAACTGAGAATTTGTGAATTTCATTTCCAGAAACCTTAACATTACGCCCAAACATCATCCGCGCAAAATTCTGCGCCACCCGTTTTGCCCCCGGATCATTCACGCTGAAAAAAATCTTATCACCATTGTCCTTAACCATGGCTCCGTTTTTCAGCATGTAGAGGACGTTGCCAGACGAATCCACACGCCAAGTCATTTGATCCAAATTCCGTTGATCAGGATAGTTCACACGCTTGGCCTCTTCTGCCTGCAATTGGAGCATCTTGGAAATGGACAAAAGCTTCCGTTTATCTTTCCATGCTAAACTTGAATCTGATTTAAACTGGCTCTGCTTGATTTTCAAATCTGAAACTTTTGCTGCTGTTCCAGCAAATTCAGGTGAGGGATTGCTTTGAATCGGCTCCTTCTTTGACCGTAAAATCTGCAAAGCAGTTTCATCACCATTTTCAGCCTTCCATTTCAAATAATCGTTCCAGCGATTGAAGGGGGTTTGCTGCCGCAAATCCGCACGTTTTTCAGCCATGTCCTTTTTTAGAACTTCCATAGCTGCCGTCTTTCTGCCGGTAGCAATAGCAATTAAGCGACTTCGGTCTTTGGGCCTCAGCTTGTTATCTTTCCGTATAGCTTTGATCTTGGCATCCCAATCAAAATTGATTTGCTTCCAGCGGGCATCCTGTTCTTCCCGCAATGCCTCATACACTTTTTTCCTATCGGCTACAGCGGCCTTATACTCAGCGTAAAGTTCGCCACGCTGCTTATGCAGAGGACGGGCTACGTACCTATCCTTTTCATTCTCCACGAATTCTATGGGCTTTTGATAATGACCGAGCTGGGTCTCAAGTTTGGACTTGCTAAAATCACGGTCAAGTCGGCTGGCCTTGATGGCCGTCTTGGAATGACGGTCTTTGATGATACAGCCATTTCCGCGCAGCCGGATCTCGACGCCGATCTGCGCTAAAAATTCATGAAACTCCTGCCACCCATGCGCAGAGCGCAAGGACTCCAAAATAAAATCCTTGCGCTCCCTTACATATGAATCAAAAGACTGCTGGCCGGAATGGGCTTCATAAGTTGCTGCCCGATCGTTATTGCGCTTAGGCAGCAACTCTTTTTGCCTGCCGTTATCGAGCTTCAGACCGAACTTTTGTTCCAGCTCACGGTGCAGCCGGTCACGCTTATAAAAATCACGGTAGGGCTCGTGTCTAGTCAGTTTTTCCGGGTGGATCATGTTGTACGCGATGTGCATGTGCAGGTTGTTGGTGTTCTTATGAACTCCGCAATGCCGCTGGTGCTCCTCAAAGCCCAAAACCTTGGAAAACTCCCGCTCAATTTCTTTGTAAACTTCCGGCGTAAGGACGGACTCATCTTCCGGCCTGAAGGACACAATCAAATGATAGGTTTTTTCCTTACGGGTTCGTTTATTCAGATCCTGAGTATCCAGCACTTCCTGAATCGCCAGATCATAATCATCACCGGCCCAGCAACCTGCACACCATGACATGAGGCTCTTTTCGCCTTTATGCTTGGCGTCGGCAATATATTGGGCCAGCCTCCGGTAATTATCGTTTTTCGGCTTACAAACAACCCTGCGGCTAATCATATAGATCTCACCTTCTGGACTATTTTCTTTTGAGTTTGACCGATTTCTCTAAGCAGCTTTTCAGCCGCTTTCCGGTTGTCATCGTCGTCAAGAATCAGCATTTTTAAAAGACCACCCAGACGGCCCTGATCGCCATTGAGCTTCAAGAGTTCCCGGCGAGTCTGTTGATCTGTGCTGCTTCTGATTTCATAGTCCAAACATACGGCTTTGGTAAAAGCAGACAGAGACAAACTGCACTGCTCTGCGGTTACGCAGATATGCTGGTATTCCTCTTCAGAAACATAGGTCTTGATGACTTTCTTTTTACTGGGCACGAATCAAATTTCCTCACGGTTGTCTTTTCAATTGCGTTGAACCGAAGGTGAATAAGCCACCCTCAGCCCAAGGCTGAGCAGGACGTAAGGTACACCGCTTTGAAAAAGTGGGCCTACCTTACCTGTCCTGCCTTCGGACACCATGAGAAACTATGCCATTTTTTGATACTCAGGAAGGAGCTCTTCGAAAATTCATAATCATATCAATTAATAAAACATAAAACCAAACTAAATCAAACAAAACCAAACAAAATCAAAAATTCTCAAAAAATATCGTTCTGTATCAAAAAATATCACAATTAAGACTGACATTCTCAATATACAAAAACAGCAGGAGACAAACTGACATTGATCAATGTCGCGTTAAAGATTTGAGCTATATTTGTGGCTCTAATAGTTTTTCATTTTTTTTACTCTCCCACCTTAAGAGTCATCATTTTCTCTCAAAACTGGCTGAATAAGGAAAATATCCATAGCCCAAACCATCAATAGTGCTATTCATAAAAAATTAAAGTTTCCCACTTTTTTGCAAAAAGTGGGAATATAGTGGGAACAAATTCAACCCAAACAAAAAAGGACCTACAACTCAAAAGCTGTAAGTCCTTGTATTATCTGGTACCGGGAGCGAGACTCGAACTCGCAAGGGCGTGAACCCGGCGGATTTTGAGTCCGCTGCGTCTACCAATTCCGCCATCCCGGCATGCGTGAGGGATTGTTAATATTAGATGAGGTTAAGGCTGTCAAGAGCATTTAGCAATATATAAGTCATCTTCGTCTAAAATTACATCATTCAAGGCAATGCCAGTTCATGACAGGTTCATACTTTACTCTATTGTAAACCGGGTAACTCAGTGCTATTTCTAACTTCCTTTCACTAATTCTAAACAAGAGATTCCCATGATCCCAACCGGCTCGCTCGTCAACGGTGCTGCTATTATCGGCGGCTCCATTATCGGCATTCTCCTGCACAGCAGATTCCCTGAACGCATCAGGCAAATTATTTTTCAGGCACTGGGCCTCGGCGTTATCCTGATCGGCATCCAGATGTCCCTGAAAGTACAGGATATACTCGTGCTTATATTCAGCCTGCTCATCGGCGGAATCATCGGGGAACTGCTGCGGCTGGACACCATGTTTGAACGCGGAGCCGGATGGCTGAAAAAGAAAGTAGGTTCCAAAGACACCGGATTTATTGACGGCATGATCACCGCCTCCCTGATCTTCTGCATCGGGGCCATGGCTATCATCGGTTCTCTGGAGGAAGGAATCAAAGGAGACACCACCATCCTCTACACCAAAGCAATGCTGGACGGCTTTGCCTCCATCGCCCTTGCCTCCTCTTATGGAATAGGAGTACTCTTTTCCTTCATCCCTGTTATTATCTATCAGGGAGCCTTGACTATTTTTGCCAGTTCGTTTCAAGAATGGTTCTCCCCGCTGATCATCGACCAGCTTACCGCCTGCGGAGGGCTGCTCATCATCGGTATCAGCCTGACCCTGCTTGAAATCAAACGGATAAATCTCGCCAACCTCTTGCCATCACTTGGAGTTGTCGTCGCGCTTACGGTACTCTTTAATTAAGCTCCACAAAAAAGAGGATGTTTTAAACGTTTTCATCATTGAATATTAGTTTTGAATAGGTTTTAATACTTTTATGAAAATCCGCTGGAAAATGCTCATCATCCTGTTGACCTTTTCCCTGACTCCTTTATTCGTGCTCAGAACCCACGGCATGAACTCGCTTAAGGAGCTGGGGGCAGATTTGCAGACCCAGACCCGTGTGACCCTGCTTGAACGGGCCACCCAGACCCTTGCCGAGCAGGCCAAGGGAGCTGCGATTATGATTGATATTGAAGAACGGCTCTACCAGACCACCCTGAAAAGCATTCAGGGAGAAGCAGAGCTGCGCTTAAACGATGATGATGCTGTACCGAAAATCAAAAATGCTTTTATAACCACCCAGCACAAAAGCTTCGACACGCCGGACCTTATCAACAATCCGGCCTATAAAAAACACGCCCTCATGGGCAAAGGTTCAAACCGCAGAGGCGATCATACCACCATGGCTGCAGTCCAACGCGGCGACCTCATCGACCTGCCCGTCACATTTGAACACATCTCTTTCTGGCTGGCCGGAAATTTGTCCCGGAAACAAGCGGAAGCAGACATCAGCAGAATCTCCCCACTACTGGACGATTTTAATTCGTGTGCCGAAACGCTAAAAAATCTGATTCTTTGGCAGGAAATTATTCTTGAAAACGGGCTTGTTGCCAGCTACCCGGGTCACAATTCCTTTCCCCGGAAATATGATCCCAGAAAACATACATGGTACAAGGAAGCACGCAAAACAGGTAAAGCTAACTGGACCCTGCCATCACCGGATGCAGCTACCAAAAGTCTGTGCAACAGGTTAAGTGCCCCACTATACAATAATGACGGTCAATTCATCGGGGTTGCTTCACTGGTCATTCCAATAGGGGAAAGCCTGAACGAGGCCCTTGTCTCAACCGACACGCAGATAGCAAAAGTAATGATGGTTACAACTCTTCATCGAGACGATGCCCACCAGAACTCATTGCTGGTAATTGGTAAAATAGGTAAGGAGCAGCCAGAAAAACAAATCCACCCGGCACACGGGCGCTTCTGGCAGGCTCCTCCGGAAAAAGAGTGGCTGACTGAAGACAATCCTGAGTTTAAAACCCTGATCCGGGATGTCGTGGACAAATATTCTGGCGTTCTACAGATGAATTACAAGGGAGTCCCCTCCTTGTGGACTTACAGTCCCGTCAACACGGCGATATCTATCCTGATCATTACCCCGATCCATGAATTTACAGCCGAAGCAGATGAAGCCGAGCAGTACGTCCGGGAAAGCATTGTCAACCAGTTTGAGGGAACATCACTAATCGCATTTGCGGTGATACTAGCCATCGCTGTTGTGGCCTATTTTGTCTCCCAGAGCCTATCCACCCCCATCCGCAAGCTCTCCGAAGCCATGATAAAAGTCGGGGAAGGTGATTGGAATGCCCGTGCGGACTTCCACTCCAAGGACGAACTGGGCGACCTTGCACAAAATTTCAACTACATGGTCCCGCAACTGCGTGAACATTCAAAAATCAGGCAGGCCCTGAGTCTGGCCGATGAAGCCCAGCAATCACTCTTCCCGCAATCCCCGCCTGATATCGATGGGGTTGAAATCGGAGCACGCTGTACCTTTTCCGAACAGACTGGTGGGGATTATTACGACTTTGTAGGCTGCGCCACCTGCGGACCGCAAACTTTTTCCACCGCCATCGGCGATGTGTCCGGACACGGTGTCAGCGCGGCCCTGCTCATGACCAGTGCCAGAGCTTACATGCGTGCTCTGTCCGGGCGCGGGAAATCGCTGGTGGACTCCGCATCAGAAGTCAACCGCCTTATAACCAAAGACTGCGCCCAGACCGGGCACTTCATGACCATGTTTGTAGCCATCTGTAATGCGCAGGAACGAACCGTAAACTGGATCAGGGCCGGACATGACCCCGGACTGATCTACTCTCCCGGAACAGACACATTTGACCAGCTCCTCGGCGAAGGTTTGGCATTGGGAGTTGATGAGACATACCAATTCCGCGAATACCTGACCCAGATGGAACAAGGGCAGATTCTTGTACTTTACACCGACGGAATATGGGAAGCGCACAGCCCCGCCGGCAAACAATTCGGAAAAGACAAATTACAGCAGCTTATCAGGGATAATTACCATAAATCAGCACAGGAGATGGTTGACACCATACTCATTGAAGTGGCGGCCCACCGTAACGGATTACCGCTTGAAGATGACTGCACAATAATCGTGGTAAAATTCATATGAAATACTCAGTATACGAACTGGCAACTTACGCCTTCGACCCCCTGCACGCATTCTGGAAAAACGAAAAAACAGAACGGGCAGTGGCCGGAATACTGATAGCGTGCTTTTTGGCGGCCCTTCTGGGTATTGAACTGGGCAGGCAAGGCCTGCTCCCGGAAGCAATTGCCGCCAAAACACCGACCAGCCATTACGCAGCAGTGGGCATAGCCTTCACTCTAGTACTTGTGCTGGAGGTCATCAGCTTTATTTTCGTGCTGCCCTGCTCCCTTTCCAAATCCGTTGGTAAGCAGCTTGAAATTCTCTGCCTGATCCTTATACGCAATTCTTTCAAAGAATTAGTGAACTTCCCGGAACCGATCACTTTTACCGGAGATATGACCCCCATTTACCAGATTTTGTCGGATGGAGTGGGAGCCTTTGCGGTTTTTGTCCTGCTGGGAGTGTACTACCGCATCCAGAAACCATTACCAAAGCTGAAACCATCTTTTAAATTCCGCTATGTAGCCTCTAAAAAGCTGGTTTCCCTGCTGCTGCTCGGTTTATTTATGGGACTTGGAGTTTATGTTTTCTTCTGCGCAGTCACAGGAAAACCGGCCTTTGACTTCTTCAGTACTTTTTACACCATACTTATTTTCAGCGATATTCTGCTGGTGCTGGTTTCCCAACGTTTTCTACCGTCTTTCCACGCAGTTTTCAGGAACTCAGGCTTCGCGCTGGTTACCCTGTTGATCAGGCTTGCACTTGCGGCCCCACCCTTCTACAATGCAGCCCTCGGGGTTGCCTCGGCCGGATTCGCGGTCCTTTTAACCCTCGCCTACAATTCATTTTACCGAAACGAGAAGGAATCCTGAACTGATCTTCCCGCTTCCAAGGAGTCATAGATATAATGAAAAGCATTTGCATCTTCCTCGGTGCCAATCCCGGTAATGATCCTAAATATGCCCAGGCTGCCCGTAACATGGGCCGGGAACTTGCCGCACGCGGCTTAACCACTGTTTACGGCGGCTCGCGTACCGGGCTGATGGGCATCCTCGCCGAAAGCGCACTGGAAGCCGGGGGTAAAGTAATCGGCGTTATCCCGGAAAGCCTCTACAAAATCGAAATAGCCCATACGGATCTCACCGAGCTGCATGTGTCCGATTCCATGCACGAGCGCAAAGCCCTCATGGCAGAACTTTCCGATGGCTTCATTGCTATGCCCGGAGGCATCGGGACCATGGATGAAATTTTTGAAATCTTCACCTGGGCCCAGCTTGGTTTCCATTCCAAACCCTGCGGCCTACTCAATGTAGACGGCTACTACGACAAACTGCTCTCCTTTCTAGGCGACGTAGTAAAAGAAGGTTTCCTCAAAGATATGCATCGGGAAAAACTGCTCACTGCCGAGACCCCGGACCTGCTTATCGAATCTTTTGCCACTTACGAGCCGCCCAGCGGTTCAAAATGGGTGGAAAAAGTGGACGTCACCCAGCGCAAAAGCCAATAAAAACGATCCCCCTGTTACTGTTAACAGGGGGATTTTCATTTCTTCTTTGGCTCCGAAAAGTCAGAATCCACAAAATAAATCATCCTGCTGCGCGGCGACAGATAATCGAAAACTTCAGACGCGAGCTTAGCGGGATTAATAGAATTGGTAATTGAATATTCAGGCTCATCTTCCAGACCAAGAATAAGAGCCTCTCTCTTTGGAATCTGTGGATCATATATGACAACACTGGGAAACAATGGCTTGGAAAGATTTACGGAAATAACCATCCCGATCATTTCTCCATTGAGAACAACTACTGTTCCCGGAGGATAAATACCCATACATTGTATAAATGCAGACAGGTAATCAGGTTCAAAATAACCGGCCCTTTTGGAAAACATATACGACAACGCCTGATATGGAGTCAGTGATAAGGTCGAATCATGTTTGTTTATGAGGCTATCGTAAAAGTCGGCAATGGCCAGAATCTTAGCCAGTTTTCCTATTTCCCCTCTTTTCAATCCTCTGGGATATCCTCCTCCGCAACAGCGTTCATGATGCTCATACACAATCTCCATTGCTTCTGGAGGATAATTGTCACAGCCTGAAAGAATATCCACACCGTAAAAAGGATGCTTGCGCAAGAGTTCCGCTTCTAACTTTGTATGCTTTCCCTTTTTATGCAAAATTTTCTTTTCAATCCTTGACTTGCCGATATCGTGAAAAAGACCTCCCAGTGCGAGTATGCGCATCTCCTCTTCGTCCAACTCTATCGATCTTCCCAAGATTAAGGATAATACCGTCACGTTCATGGAGTGATAATACACTGTGTCGCTCTTATCCATTTGCAAATTTAAAACATGCATAAGAGCTTCACAATCACTTAAAAAATAACGGCTTAAATTTTTCGAAAAAGTCTCTGCTTCTTCAAAAAACTGCATATTACCTCTGGTAATGGAAAACATAAGCTCTTCAACCTGCTGTACGGATAAAGAATACTTATGCTCTGCACGGGCAACGGATTTTTTCTTCTCCTTAAGCTTTTCCATCCGCTCTTTCTTCTCTTTGAACATCGCGTCAGGAACAGGAGCAGATTGAAGCTTGGCGGGACGCGGACCTGACTTCTTTTTTTTAGCTTTCAATGGCGCGACCAGGCCTTTGTCCGGGACACAAATGACCTTGGCAATCCCCAAAGCTTGCAAGGTCTCAATTTGCTCAAAATCCTTAATCCTAAAACTGCTGGTCAAAAATGGATGTCGATACCATGGCACACCCACGAGTTTAATATAAACTCCGGGCCTCAACAGATCGACATCGACCATATGTTCACCATCTTTGAGCTTGGGCATATCAACTTACCGTACGACAACAGTCAGAATATATTTTTTTCTTTTATGGATATTTTTTTTGTTATATCTACTATATTTTCAGCATTTCTATGAATGTAGTCTATTATTCTTGAGTCGAGCACCTGCTCTTTTGACAAAAACTTCATTTTTTTACCTTTGACTACTCCATAAACATCTTCGGCCAACTCCATACCTTCGGTAAGCCCCAAAGGATACACCTCGCGGATATGGTATTGTGCCTCGGAACCCAAAATTCCGCCAAGAGCTTTGACGACTTTCGGATCATATCTATTTGTCCGTAATTTCATCATGGCAAGAGCTGCCCCTGCCCCCCGTCCTCCAGACTTAAGTCGATCATAATCGGAGACAACCTTTAAAATCCTTGCCCCGAGAGGAATTTCATCTATGGAAAACCCCCCGTCACTGCCTTCCGCCATATAGTGGGCTTCTTGCAAAGAGAGTTTTGTACAAACATCCTCAAAGTGCGGAAGTCTGGACAACAGCTTGGAAGAATATTCCGTATGCTTGATAAAAATACCGTAATCAACACTTCCGAAAACATCTCCCGTCTCAACCTTATCCAGCAAAGGATCAGGTAGAAAAATAAACCCGATGGAGGACAGCACAGCAGCGACCTCGGTGCTCCATGGATCAGGATCCCCCAATTTCCTGCTCAAAGACTTTACCAGCGGCAAAATCCTGGCAGTTCGGCTGTTCAAACCGGGGTTATGCATGGCCGCAATATCACTGACCATCCGGATAATACCTCGAGTCATCTTGCTGGTCATATGTGACTCAACGTTTGACAAACGATGAAACTCCAAAGCATCCCGCAAGGTCTTCTTCAATGTTTTGAGAGTACAGGGTTTGGCTACAATTCTAAAAATACCACAAGAATTTACGGCTTCTACCGCCACAGCAAGGTCAGCCTTTCCGCTCATAAAAATCCTTACTGTAGATGGAGAAACCTCTTTGACTTTGGCTAAAAACTCGACACCGTTCATTTCCGGCATTTCATAATCTGACACAATAACATGAAAAGGACCGCTTTTTTTCATAAGATCAAGCGCCTCGGACCCACCGGAACAACACGAAATATGGAGTCTTTCAGTTGCCATTTTATTAAAAATCATATGCCACGATTCATCGTCATCGACCAAAAGAATCCTATACATACGACCTCCCCGCTTTCCCTCTAAAAAACACCGCACGTAGCATTAATATAATACTACTCTTCATATAAAATAAAGCCCATATAAATACTTTCCTATTATTTTCCTTAAAACCGCAAAAAAATATTAACGGAAAGCCATACAGGTAATCGATTATATTTGAAAAAGGAGGCTGACAAAAACAGAACCATCTTATATAGACAAAGATAAAGATAAAAAGTGGAGAAAACACAATGAAACAGTCCGACTACATTGAACTTGAAGACAAATTTGGCGCGCAGAACTACAAACCTCTTGATGTTGTAATAGAAAAAGGCGAGGGAGTCTGGGTCTGGGATGTGGAAGGAAACAAGTACATGGACTGCCTTTCCGCATACTCCGCTGTTAATCAGGGCCACTGCCACCCGCGCATAAAAAAAGCCATGCAGGATCAACTGGACAAACTGACCCTGACTTCAAGGGCTTTCCGCAATGACCAGCTAGGCCTGTTTTACGAAGAACTCTGCTCACTAACCAATTCACACAAAGTGCTGCCCATGAACAGCGGCGCAGAAGCTGTGGAAACAGCCATCAAAGCAGTGCGCAAATGGGGCTACATGGTCAAGGGAGTTCCTGAGGACCGCGCGGAGATCATCGTCTGCGCCGACAATTTTCACGGTCGGACCATCTCCATTGTAGGATTTTCCACCGACCCGGTTTCCCGGCGCGGCTTCGGCCCCTTTACCCCCGGATTCAAGGTTATCCCCTTCGGAGACCATAAAGCCCTTGAAAACGCCATAACCCCGGACACCGTGGGCTTTCTGGTGGAACCCATCCAAGGCGAGGCCGGAGTAATCATTCCACCAGACGGTTACCTGAAAAAAGTCCGTGAAATATGCACAGCCAACAACGTCAACCTGATCCTCGACGAAATCCAGACCGGACTTGGACGTACAGGAAAAATGCTGGCCGAAGAACACGAAGAAATTGAAGCGGACATAACCCTTGTCGGCAAGGCCCTTTCCGGCGGCTTCTACCCGGTCTCGGCAGTGCTTTCCAACACCGAGGTCCTCGGCGTACTAAAACCCGGAGAACACGGCTCCACCTTCGGTGGCAATCCGCTGGCCTGCGCCGTTGCAAGAGAAGCCCTGAAGGTACTTAAGGATGAAGACCTGATCCGTAACGCCGAAAAAATGGGGCAAAATTTTCTCGCCGGGCTCAACTCCATCAACAACAGCAAAATCAGAGAAGTACGCGGCCGCGGTCTGCTATTGGCTGTAGAATTCAAGCTTGATGCCGGCGGGGCACGGCAGTATTGTGAAAAGCTTAAAGCAAGCGGTCTGCTATGCAAGGAAACCCACGATAATATCATCAGATTCGCACCTCCATTGGTAATCAGCGAAGAACAAGTGGACTGGGCTCTTGAGCGCATCAAACCTGTTCTCTCAACGTAATCGGCAACAACGCATCATAATTTCAGACAATTGAAACTCCACAGGTATTTACGCATGTCACAGAGCATAAGATTTGCGACAACATTCATAGGTGTTCTGATATTCTTATTTTTTTCTATAACACCTTCATTCGCTTTTCAGGAAGAATTAAGGTTTGACCGCCTCTCCCTAAGTGAAGGACTGTCGCAATCATCAATTCTATGCATGCTTCAAGATTCGCGGGGATTTCTCTGGTTCGGAACCTATGATGGACTGAACCGCTATGACGGCAGGGACATTAAAGTCTACAAAGGGGGAACGGAACAGGGAAAGCTTTCAGACGGCAACATACGCGCCCTTTATGAAGACAAGTCCGGGACATTATGGATCGGCACCAAGGGAGGCGGATTAAATCGCTACGATCGTTTGACTGACAGCTTTGAAAACCATCAACCCATTCCCGGAAATTCCAATTCACTTTCCGGAAAAGACGTAAGTGCAATCTTTGAGGATTCAAAAGACCGTCTATGGATCGGTACCCACAACGGTCTCAACATTTTTAACAGCGACGCAAAAACATTCATCCGCTTCCAGCACTCTGATCTTCCGGGCAGCATCAGCCATAACGAAATCAGGTCCATTTACGAAGACCGGCAAGGTAGAATCTGGGCAGGGACTGCCGTTGGCCTGAACCTGTATAATGATGAAAAAAGAACATTCAAAAACTTCCTGAACAACCCGGAAAATCCTGATTCTCTGTGTGATGACACAGTACTCTGCTTCTACCAGCAGAAGAAAGGTGAGCTGTGGATAGGAACCAAGAAAGGAGTCTCCATTCTTGATCCCGGCATAGGTAAATTCAAAACCCTGTTTCAATCTCTTGAAATTAACGACATTTATCAGGACAACTCCGGAAATCTCTGGCTCGGAACCCTTGAAGGACTAGCTAAAAGGGACCCGCTAACCGCTACTGCGGCACCTGAAAAAATGAAGTTTGATTTCTTCAAGAACAATCAGCTAGATCCGCAGAGCCTGAGCAGCAACAAGGTAACCAGAATACTGGAAGATAATTCCGGCGTTATCTGGGTCGGAACCTACACGGACGGGCTTAGCAAACTCCCTCCGAAAATGCAGGCCTTCGGCATCCTGAAAAGGCAACCGTGGAAAAAGAACACCCTTTCCGGCCTTGAAGTCAGCGCAGTACTTGAAGACAGAGAAGGATTGCTTTGGGTCGGAACCTATAAGAACGGCCTTAACACTTACGATCCCCGAACCGGTGAAATCAGAACCTACACCACCAAATCCCCGGAACCGTGGAAACTTTCAGGCAACAGGATCAACTGCATATTTCAGGACAACTCCGGTCTGATCTGGGTCGGGACCCGCAAAAAAGGTGTCTTTGTAATTGATAAAACCAAAGGAATTATCAAAAGATACAAATGGGACAAAAAGAATTCCAATTCCCTGAGCCAGAACAATATCTGGTGGATATACGAAGGCAGCATGGGCTATATCTGGATCGGGACCAGCAAAAAGGGCCTCAACCGCCTTGATCGAAAAACCGGAGATTTCAAACGCTACAAACACTCGGACTCAGATCCGAGCAGCCTCGGACACAAAAGGGTCCGCAACATTTTTGAGGACAGCAACAACAATTTCTGGGTCTGTACCAATGCCGGCTTGAATCTCATGGACCGGGAGAAAGGCACTTTCAAACATTACCGCCATGAGCCGGGAAACCCACACTCCCTTTCCAACAACCGGGTCACTCCCATTGCCGAAGCAGCCGACGGTTCGTTATGGCTGGGTACGGATTCCGGCTTGAATAGATTCGACCCGGAAAGCGGAATCTTCACCCGATACACAGTTGAAAACGGACTGGCCAATGACGGCATTCAGGGGCTTTGCCTCGATAGTAAAGGATATGTCTGGGTTTCAACCTTCAAAGGAATCTCCCGACTTGATCCCGTCAATGGGCAGGTATGGAATTTCGGTCCATCAGACGGACTGCAAGGGATTGAATTCTGGATTAATTCCTATAACAAAGGTCAAAGCGGAAAAATGTATTTCGGCGGGTTGAAAGGGCTGAACATGTTCGACCCACACAATATTAAAATCAACCTCACTCCCCCTCCTGTAATTATTACCGGGCTGACAATCATGGGGGCTCCAGCCCATCTGGGGATGAACATCAGCGAGTTAGATAAAGTAACCCTTTCTTGGAAAGATGCCATGTTCAGCTTCAAATTTGCCGCTCTCGACTACCAGAACCCGAAGCTGAATAAATATCAGTATAAGCTTGAAGGCTTTAACGATGAATGGATAGATGCGTATCCTGACGCCACTGCCACATTCACCAACTTCGACCATGGCAGCTACTTCTTCAGGGTCCGGGCTTCCAACAGTGACGGCATCTGGAACAAACAGGGAGCCAGCTTGAAGCTGACTATCATCCCCCCGTTCTGGAAAACCGCATGGTTTAAATCCGGATTGGTTTTCATGGCGATATTGCTCTTCTTTATTATTGTGCATCAACGCACCAGGACTGTGGAAAAACAAAAGAAAAGACTTGAAGAAGAAGTAAAAAACAGAACCGCAGACCTGAATCAGGAAATTGAAGAACATAAAAAGACAGAAAAAAGACTTGAACAGGCCATCCTGAAAACAGAAGAAGCCAACGAGGCCAAAAGTGCCTTCCTCGCCAGCATGAGCCATGAAATCCGCACTCCATTGAATTCCATTCTGGGTGTTGCCGACCTGCTCAAAAGCACCGATTTATCCGAAGAACAGGGCGAATATGTTAATATTTTCGAATCCTCCGGCGAAATATTGCTGACCATCATCAATGATATCCTTGATTTTTCCAAAATTGAGGCCAATCACGTCAAGCTGGAGTCTATTCCCGTAGACCTGCTGCAAGAAACCGAATCGCTCATGAACCTTCAATCCACAGCCGCATCCGCACGCCATGTGGAACTGGTCATGCGCTACAAGCCGGATGTACCGGAAGTGGTTATAGGTGATTCCACCCGCATACGCCAGATACTGCTTAACATCCTTGCCAATGCAGTGAAGTTCACCAATAGCGGTGAGGTGTCCCTGATAGTTTCCCGCGCCCCGGAAAGCAATTCCCCGGACAACATAACTTTCACAATATCCGATACCGGAATCGGCATTGCCCCGGAAAAATTGGAATCTATATTCGAACCCTTTTCTCAGGCGGATTCCTCAACCACCCGCAGATATGGAGGCTCAGGACTCGGGCTTTCCATCAGCCGCAAACTGGTTGAGCTTATGGGCGGAACCATTTCCGCCAGCAGCACCCCCGGCAAAGGCAGTACCTTCATGGTCACCCTGCCGCTGCCTCACGCCCCGGAAAAGCAGACCCCGGCACTACCGGATCTTGGGTATTCCGAAATACTGGTAGCAGTGCGCAACCCGGAAACCCTGGGGTCAATTTGCGAAACCCTGAACTACTTCAAGGGGACCCCGACTCCGTGCTCCACAGTGGAAAGCTTGAAAATGCTGATCTCGCCCCCGCAGGAGGACAAATACAAGCTGTTTATTTATGACCTTAATTTGAAAAACGCCCAAGGTCTGAAGCTGCTTCAGTCACTTCAAAAGGAAGGAGTGAAGCTTCCCCCGGTGCTGATGCTCCAGCAGGGAGCCTGTTTTGACAAAAAACACCTTGAACAAGGCATTGCAGGACGCGGACAAGCACTTCCGACATCCCGGAGACTACTCCAGCGCAATGTAATGGACCTACTAGAGCTCTCCTGCAAACTGGAAAAGAAAATCGACGGCCCCAGTTTTCAAGAACTGCCGTCAATGAAAATTCTGCTGACCGAGGACAACATTCCCAACCGGGACCTGATCAGGCACTTTCTAAAAGATACAAACACAACCCTTGCCATGGCAGCTGACGGGGCGCAGGGATTAAAACTGGCTGTGAATGATGATTTTGATATAATCCTGCTCGACATGGAAATGCCGGTCATGGACGGCCCTGAATTTCTTGTTAACTTCAGGAAACATGAAAAGGAAAACAATCTTCCCCCAACCGGGATAATAGCTCTGACGGCCCACGTATCCGCAGATTACAGGGAAAAATGCATTTCAGCCGGGGCGGACGAATTCCTGTCCAAGCCTATTAAAAGGGACACCCTGCTGAAGACGATCCTGAACATCTACAATAGAACCAGACAATGAAAAAATTAACCGCCCGACAGACCAAATGGATTCGCGCGCTGCATATGATCAGTGCCTGCCTTTGGGGCGGCGGCGCCCTCTCACTGGTTCTGCTGCATTGCCTTTTTGTGCCCTCTTCCGGGGAAGCCCTCTACGGACGGGATGTCTGCCTCAAGCTGGTAGACCAGTACGTAGTCACCGCCGGGGCACTGGGCTGTTTGTTCACCGGATTTATCTTTGCATGGAAAAGCGCGTGGGGATTTTTCAAATTCAAATGGATAATCACCAAATGGGCTATCAACCTCGGCTTCATAATGTTCGGATTCGCTTTCTACATGCCTTGGTTGGAGCACATGAGCGATCTCTCCGGCAACACCCGAATAATGGCCCTGCAAACACCGGAATATTTGCGCAGCCAGTTGCTTAATGAAATTTCAGCCTTTGCTGTTTTCGGCTGCCTGATCTTTCTGGTCTGGGTCTCGGTTTTCAAGCCGTGGGGTAAGACCAACTTCAAAAAATAATGAAAGCGCGCCTGCCCGGAACTTCGAACCATAACTCATGTCTATACGATTTCATGTGCAGATCCCTCCGTATCAGCTTGACATCTGCATGCTGCAAATGCTTGATTCTCTTTTTGCCCCGCAGTTGATGCAGGGTTAATTTCATTACAAGCGAACAGCCTAAAAGCTACATAATATTTCAGGGAGAAACAACATGGACAAAGGTTACGCAGAAACTATCGCTTCGGACATCATGCAGATGCTGGAATCAGCCAAAGGCAGTGATCTGGACCTCAACAGCGGATTCCAGAATGACGCTTTCACCGCCGAAAACTTTTCCTTCGGCTATCTGTTCTATCCCCGCGACATGCTGCTTGCCATTCCCCAGCTCCCGCAGGCAGTAAGAAAAAAAATCAAGCAATCAAACATCCTCGGAACAGTAGACCTTGAAGGCAGAAAAATAGGGATCCACCTTATCTGCTCCATGAATAGAGGGTTTGATGAAATCAAATCCGCAGAAGACATCATTGCCGGAATCAACAAAAAAGAACTCATGGACTTCAAGGAACAGATTGCCGGAATCCTGCACAAGGATCTTGTGGGTAATATTGAAGAGAAAACTACTGAGCAATAGAAAATACGGGATGCTGCTAAAATCCTACGGGTTTAGCAGCATCCTTTTATTTTAATGTTTTGAATGGGGTACCAGCTTACCGATGATCTGAACCAATTCATCAATGTTGACCGGCTTTGAAGAATAGGCATCCATGCCGTTGCTGAGAAATTTCTCGCGGTCCCCCTCCATGGCATAGGCGGTAAGGGCGATGATGGGAATATCATTCCCTTGTTGCCTGATTCTCTTTGTGGCTTCCAGTCCGTCCATTTCAGGCATCTGCACGTCCATAAGGATCACATCGAAAGGTCCGCTCTTCTCAAGCAGCTCCAGAGCTTCAAGGCCGTTCTCGGCAGTCTCCACTTCAAATCCCTGCTCAGTAAGAAAATGGGCGATGTAAAGCTGGTTGGTGGCATTATCTTCAGCCAAAAGGATACGGGCTACAAGTCCCTTACCATCTCCCCCTTCCTCAAAGAAGGAAGTATCTGTTTCAGCACATTCCCCCACACTGGACTTGAGTTTGATTGTAAATTTGAACTCCGAACCCCAACCTTCCTTGCTGGTGAAAGTAATATACCCGCCCATCATTTCCACCAATTGGCGTGAAATCGCCAATCCCAACCCGCTGCCGGGATGGCGTTTTGAATAACCGGCGTTGAGCTGCACAAAACTCTCAAAAAGTTTTTCAGCCTTATTATCGGAAATACCGATCCCGGTATCCTTGACCCGAAATTCAAGGACAGCTCCTTCTTCAAAGCTTCCCGCATGGTCCACTGAAATTTCCACGTACCCTTTCTCAGTAAACTTGATGGCATTGCCCACCAGATTGATAATAATCTGACCCAGCCGATATTCATCACCGTGGTAGCAACGGGAGACATCGTCACCCATATGGGCACGCAATTCGATCCCCTTTTCCTCGGCCTGAACCTTAAGTACGGAAAGCTGCTTTTCCAGCATTTCAAAAAGGTTGAAATCTTCGGGACGCAGTTCCATCTTGCGAGCTTCAATCTTGGAAATATCAAGAATATCATTGATAATATGCAGCAATGACTCCGCAGCTTTTTTAACCGTCACCAGATAGCCCTGCTGTTCCCCGGTAAGATCGGTGCTCAGCGTCATCTCACTCATACCGATGATGGCACTGATGGGTGTACGGATTTCATGACTCATATTAGCAAGAAATTCACTCTTGGCACGGCTGGCTTCCTCAGCTGCATCACGGGCTTCGCAAAGCTCAACTTCACTGCGCTTGCGTTCAGTAACATCCTGACCCACAGCAAGTACCCCCAGCGCGCCGCCCTTGGCATCCAGCAAGCGTGAAAGGGACCACTGGATCATACGCTCCTCGCCGCCTCTGGCAATCACATAATTTTCCAGCAACCGCAAAGGATTGCCGGAAAGGACAGTGGCAAACTGACGGTTATGATCCGCCCAGAGCCGTTCAGGGACAAACAATTCATAGTAGTCCCGGCCCAATACTTCATGGCGGGTCCTGCCGAAAAGCTGCTCGGCCATGCGGTTAAACTCAAGAATCTTTTTGTCCGGGGAAAGGAGTATGATCACACTTTCAGCGGTCTTGACCAATGACCGGAAGCGGTAGGCACTTTCTTTAAGAGCCTCTTCCACTTTCTTTCTGGTGGTAATGTCTTCCACACTGGCAACAACTTTTTTAATACTGCCGTCATCGGAAATGATCGGGGAAGCATTAATGGAAAGAAGCACCTTACGCCCGTCCACCCAATGGATGGCATGACGGATATCAAGCACCGCATTGCGAATTTTCATAACCCGGTTGAAAGCCAGCCTCTCATCAGGAAAAGGAGAACCGTCGTGGGCGGAGATCTTCCAGACAGGGTCATTATGCTGCCTGC
Source organism: Desulfovibrio sp. JC022 (assembly GCF_010470665.1). NCBI lineage: Bacteria > Pseudomonadati > Thermodesulfobacteriota > Desulfovibrionia > Desulfovibrionales > Desulfovibrionaceae > Desulfovibrio > Desulfovibrio sp. JC022. Next base: position 23,607 of record NZ_VOPZ01000017.1, read on the forward strand.
CGATAATCTCCTCACGAGCCACACCATGCACCCGAGCCGCCTGATCATTGGCAAAAATAATCTTGCCGTCATTATCCATGACCAGAATACCCATGGGGCTGGTTTCCATAATACTGCCCATGAGATCACGCTCACGCTGCAACTCGGTCTCGACCCGCTTCCTCTTATCTATGTTGAGATAAAGGAAACCGATGAACACAAGCAAAACAGTAATAACAACACCCGCACCAATGATAAGGATCCTGTCAAGATTACCGGCCCCAAGCTCCGTAAGTGTCGCGGACAACCACCTTTCGGCAAATATATCCGTACATCCGGGCAAAAGCAGCAATATAGCAAATAGTATCGTGCGCAGCATCACTCTGAATCTATTCTTTCCGATTATGTGGTTAAGAGAACTGTAACAGCATAAATGATAAGCCAATCACATACACCATTATCGTTATTAACCAGTCAGAGCAAGACCTTGAACTATAATAGTTACAAGATGCCTTTCATCTCCAGACCTTTTATCAAGCCGAAACATCCGGCAAGCATCATGTCCCCGCCCGGTGAAGGAAATTCCACGTCATAACCGTTCAAGAGAGCGCGCCGGGGTCCAAGCACATAAGTCGGCGCAAAGCCCTGCGCCTCAGCAGGCAGATCAAGAGTCAAACAACCGTGCCCCCAATCATCAAAAACATCCTGAAAACTAATCCTGCCCTGCCGGAAACGCTGCGAATCTTCCCAGAGTTTTTCCGGGGTCATATTCCCGGTATGATGTTCGTAGACCCCGTAAACAGCTCCTTTGTAGAGCAAAAAAGAAACAGTGTGGCTGTTGCCCACATTGATCAGGCAGACGCCCTGCCTGTGACTGTGCGCCATAATTTCATCCACAAAAAGGGCACCCAGCACCGCAGCTGCTCCAGTGTCGCTGACCGCACCTCCGCCGATACTGTCCTGCAATTCGGCCATGCGGGTAAATTCATCAGGCACGGTTTCAAAAACCAGACTTTCCGGCCGTCCACCATTCTCCAGCAGCAGATGCTTCCAGAGGTTGAACCGCCCGATGCGATTGCTCTTACCGGGATGGTAACCGTGGTCCTGAACCGAAGCGGTTACATAATCCGGGTAATCCAACCCTGCGGCTATAAAGAAATTTTCCCACCAGTTGGGATCAAAATCAGCAAGGGCAACTTCCGCGCACTCTTCCGGCTTTTCTTCCGCAAGGATAATCCCGTTCTTTTCCAGCCGGGAAAGGTCGTCACCAAGAGCGAGGGCTGCACGCGGATGTGCATACACTTTGTATCCGGCCTCAATATGGGGATAAACAGATCTTCCGAAACCGCCCCCCATATTCCTGCCGGAAAGATAAATATCGCGTCCCTGTCCGGTAAGTTCCTTAATCCGTGCCCCTACGACCCTTGCCGGGGAAGGCAGAACAAATTTAAAACAGTTCTCAATCTCCACATCCTTAATATAATAAAGAACATCCTGAGTGCCGCTGCCGATATCCAGACTTAAAACCGTATTCTTCACTTCAGTTCTCCATTTGTAACAATAAAGATTGATAATTATGTTGCAGGCGGAAACAAATTGCGTCAATTGAAAACAAGATACGCTAACCCAAACCCCGCGCCGACCATGAAAATTTTAATAACTGCCGCCCTGATACTGATGTTGCTGCCTTTACCGCTTTTCCTTTTTGCCGCCCTCAGCAACAAAAAGGAAATAGACCGCCGAGGGCTCAAACAGAACTGCAAAGACATTGCGAGAGCAACCATTTCAGCAGGAATCAGCCTGCTCATAGCCATATGCACCCGGCCCTTCACCTTTTTATGCACTCTACCGTTGATCAACAAAAACGGGGATAACACCCCAATCCTCATGGTCCACGGCCTGTATCACAATAAGGTTGCATGGCTGGTCATGCGCTACCGCTTGAATCTTTCCGGATTCAGCAATCTACACACATGGCAATACAATAGCTTCACTACATCTTATCCGGAACTGGTGCTGGAACTGCGGGATATAATTTCAAAATTGCACCGGGAGTCAGGACAAAAAATAATCCTGACCGGGCACAGCCTCGGCGGACTGCTTTCCTGCGGGGCTGCGCAAAACCCGGATATGGAAAAAATGTGTGCGGGCATAATCACCCTCGGAACTCCGTACCGGGGCAGCAGCCTCGCCGCCATTGCCATCGGCAGACTGGGGCGCAGCCTGAACCCGCACAGCAGCCTGTTCAAAGGACAAAACAAAATCAGATATCCGCAACGGATCGCCAAGACAGCCATCATCTCACCTACAGACGAACTGGTCCTGCCCTGGCCCAACCTTGAGCCTGCATCAGGGAAATGGACCATAAAGCACACCCGGGCAATGGGGCATGTAGCCATGCTTTACAGTAGGCAAGTAGGACATATGGTCGCTGAAGAAATCCGCAAAATTAAGCAAACATAAAAAAAGAGAGGACCATCAAGGCCCTCTCTTTTAAACTCAATTCTTCTATATTCTAGGAAACGTATTCAGCAATCTTTGCTTTCAGCTGGTCAGCGGTAAACGGCTTGGTGATGAAATCGTTCACCCCGGTTTTACGCGCCAGTTCCTGCTGGGAATATTCAGACTCAGTGGTAACCATGATCACCGGGATATCCGCGTAACCGTCAGTCTGGCGAAGCTTGGCAACAAACTCCATTCCGTCCATGACCGGCATATTCATATCGGTGATGATCACGTCGAACTCTTCATTCAACTGAATATGGGAATAAGCTTCCTGACCGTTTTCAGCCACAGTAGGTTCATAACCGGCGTTAGTCAGAATACTGCGGTAAAGGGCGAGCATTGACTTGGAATCATCCGCAGCCAAGGCCCTTTTGCCACCAACTTTAACAGCTTCCGGCAATCTGGAGATATCGGCCTCGGCTTCTTCGCCGCCAATCTCGCTCAGCTTAGCCCGGAAAACTTCATGCACTTCGGAGTCCTTGGACGCCACCACGGCATTCATCAAAAAACGTCCGATTTTACCTTCAGAGTAAAGTCCCTGAAAAATATTCACAGCCTGGGCTGTTACAATGGCCCGCAGAATCTTCCCGGCCTTACTGCCACCCTGACCGACGATATCCACAAGCTTCTTGGTAACTCCGGGGTTAACCAAATTGTCCAGCCCGGTCATGACAGCAACAGTGATCAACTCGTCATCGTCTTCCAATCCATCAAAAAGGCTGATGACCGCCTTCATGGTTCCAATCCTGCCGATGGCTTCATAGATGGCGTATTTCACGCTGGAGTCAGTGGAATACTGCTTCTCAATGGCATCCATGAGCACATCAAGGCCTTCCTTGTCTCCAATAAAACCGAGCACGTTGGCGGCCAGAATCATGTCATCCTTCTCGGATTCCGGGCTGATGACTTTAGTCAGATATGGAATCCCCTTAGCACCGAGTATGGTCAGGGAGTCAGTAACCACCCGGCGAACTGTGGGATTCCGGTGATGCAGATTGGCTACAATAAAATCAAGGGCCTCATCAGTGCCGATGGCGGAAAGACACTCAACTGCCTTCCATGTGGTTAGATCGCAGACTTCATAACGGTCATCCTCATTGTTGCGATCCACGAATTCTTTGAGAGCCGGAATAGACTGTTCGTCCTTTAGCTCTCCTAACATTTCAATAGCCATGACCACGATCAGGTCGTCATCGTTATTGATATTGGAACGGAAAAGTTCAAGGGAATCAGGACCGCCTATTTTGGAAAGCGAGGTCAAAACTTCAAACAGGAAATCAGGATCAGCATTATCGCCGGCCATTTCCAGCAGGACAGGCACGGCACTTTTAAACTGGAACTCACCGCAAACCCTGATACACAAGGTGCGCAATTTGCCTTGTTCCTTGCCCAGAAGTTCCACCGCTTTTTGTTCATCAGCGGAAAGCACCCCGTTCAGGGCAGTTACCACCATATAATCAACAGAAGTATCTTCAAGCGGATTCTGAAAAAGCTCAAGCAGCCCATCCAGCTCCTCCGGGTCCTTGGCTGTAGCCACCTCATTGAGAATACTGATCTTATCCAAGAAAGATTTTTCTCTGAAATCGGTTAACATAGACATATTATGATCTCTCTTTATTTCAATGGGACTTGTTTCTATTCAAAACAAAATTCAATGGTGAACTCCCCGGCATCGGAAGTAAACGGAATAGCCATAATAGGAGTGCTTGCTATGTGAGTAATAGTATGGTTGTCCCCCATAATAACAGAAGGAGTGGCTCCGGAAAAAGTAAGGCCCTGCTCTGCAAGACCGGCTCTGGCCTGACCGGAAACCATATTGGTTATTTCGCCGACAGCGTCCTGAACATCCTGAAGGATATCCTGAACATCATCGCCGAGCATATTCTTAACAATGGTGACCGCACAATCTTTTGAAAAAGAAATCGAGATGGTTCCATTCATATCCCCGGTGATACCGACCAGACCGGTAACATCACCTACTGCGGTCTTGGTTTTCTTTACATAAGGCTTTCCGGGTGTCGGAGTGACCATGGCCATCATTGACAGCACATCCACAGCAGCCTTGATAAACGGCTTGGCAAGTTCAACATTCATATAAACATTCCCTACATCAGAAGTTTTTTCCAAGAGCAGGAGCACCTTCAATTCATGGTCTTTTCCCACTTAGAACACATTTTGAGAGATACTAACGTCAAAAACAGAAAGGTTCAAGAAACATGATTAAAAACCAGTAACAAAATCGGACCCTGTTGCAGCCTTGGATAGTATCATGTAATTCATATGAATATTACAAATACTCTGCTTGAAAAGGATAGTGAAAATGATTCAAAGTTTGGCGGGACTGTTCGGATTAGTATTTATTGCCTGGCTGTTCAGTGAAAACAAGAAAGGACTCAGCCTGAAAAATATCCTCACCGGGATGGCTCTTCAGTTTGCCGTTGCTGCGCTGATGTTGAAGGTTCCGTTTTTCAGTGATCTGATAATGTATTTGAACCACGCTGTAGATGCATTGCAGCAGGCAACACAGGCCGGAACAAGTTTTATATTCGGATATCTGGGCGGCGGCCCCCTGCCATTTGCAGAAACATCACCCGGAGCGAGCTGGACCCTTGCATTCCGGGCGCTGCCGCTAATTCTCGTGGTCAGCGCACTTTCCGCCCTGCTTTTCTACTGGCGGGTTATCCCCATAGTTGTAAAAGGATTCTCAATGGCCTTGCAAAAAACAATGGATATCGGCGGAGCACTGGGGCTGGGTGTTGCTTCCAATATTTTTGTGGGCATGGTTGAAGCACCGATCATCATTTCCCCCTATGTAAAAAACATGAGCCGCAGTGAACTCATGACCCTGATGATCAGCGGCATGGCGACCATCTCCGGCACAGTTCTGGTACTCTACGCTTCCATACTTAATCCGGTCCTTCCCGGTGCCATCGGGCATATTCTGACCGCTTCCATAATCAGTGCCCCGGCAGCAATCCTTATTTCGCGGATTATGATACCCGAATCAGCAAGACATCAGGGCGAAGACGGCTTGAATATTAAAAGCAGTGCGTCAAGCTCCATGGATGCCGTGGTTAAAGGAACATCTGACGGCGTAAGCCTGCTTATAAATGTTGTGGCAATGCTGCTGGTTCTGGTGGCACTGGTTGCCCTGACCAACCAGATTCTGGCCTTCCTGCCCGATATGTACGGTGAACCGCTGACCCTGCAACGCATTCTGGGCATAATCATGTGGCCTGTAGTCTGGCTGATGGGCATTCCCGCCAGTGAAGCTTACACCGCCTCCTCGCTCATGGGGACCAAAACCATCCTCAATGAATTTCTGGCCTATCTGCAACTGGCCGGACTTCCCGAAGGAGCACTTTCCCCGCGCTCGACCATCATCATGACTTACGCCATGTGCGGCTTCGCCAATCTTGGCAGTCTGGGGATTCTTATCGGCGGGCTGGTTTCCATCGCCCCTTCGCGCAAGGATGAAATCGTAGCCCTTGGCACAAAATCAGTCATCGGAGGAACTCTTGCCACCTGCATGACCGGGGCTGTGGTCGGCCTACTTTATTAAGCTAAAAAGGAATCAGGCGCACATGTTCAAATCAGGTAACGGCATCAGCCCGGCGGAATTGAAACATTTTCTGCATAAGCGGGCACCCTCGCGCAATGCCGTACTCATCCTTGCGGCGGTTGCCATCGGGGGATGCTCGGCACTGGCTGCCGTAGGCTTGAATAAGGCCCTTGATTTCTTAAGCATGCTGCGCAAAACCAACTCCCAGCACTGGTGGATGTTCCTGCTGCCCGCAGTGGGCGCCGCAGGCGCGGTCATCCTGAGCAAAAATATTTTCAAGGAATCAGGCGGACACGGAGTTGGCGAAGTCATTGCCAAAGTAGGACTGAAACAGGGAATCCTGCGCCCCGTTTCAATCATCAGCTCACTTTTGACCAGCTTGCTGACCATTGCCAGCGGCGGTTCAGCAGGCCCGGAAGCCCCGGTTGTGGTCAGTGGATCGGCCATGGGCTCCAACCTTTCCCGGCTGTTCAAAATGAGCGGCCAATCTCGCATGACCCTTATCGGCTGCGGTGCTGCCGGATCCATATCAGCTATTTTCAACGCCCCGGTTACCGGGATGATCTTTGCCGTTGAAATAATACTTGGGGAGTGGACGCCCTATCACCTGATTCCCATTGCCATATCCTCGGTGGTCGCCACCCAGACTTCGCGCCTGCTTGAAGGAAATGTAATCCCGTTCAGTGACCAGTTCCCCCCCATGGGAGTGACCGATCTCGGCTCATCCATCCTGCTTGCCGTGCTGGCTGCCCTTATTTCCGTGGCCTTTGTTCGCTCTATCCGCCAAGTGGGGTCCATCTGCTCCTCATTCACCAATAAGCCGTGGATCAAAGCCGCAAGCGGCGGGCTGGCTGTCGGGATCATCGGCATATTCTTTCCATTGGCTCTTGGCGAAGGATACACTTCCATTAAAATGGCTATCCATGGAACCCTGCCGGACGGGATCGCCATTGTTGCCCTCATGGGGATGATCAGAGTAGCTACAACATCACTGACCCTCGGCAGCGGAGGTTTAGGAGGCATATTCGCACCCTGCCTTGTCATCGGCTCACTTTTCGGCGCATGTTATTACCGGATAATTTCCCAGATCATTCCCCAGCATCTGCTTACCGGAGAAGGCTCATATGCCCTGCTGGGCATGGCCGGAGTAGTCAGCGGCGTAATGCAGGCCCCGCTGACCAGCGTTTTTCTTGTGCTTGAGATTACCCACGGATATCAGGCAGTCATGCACATAATGACTGTCACTTTTATTTCTTCCATGCTCACCCACGCCTTTGAGCCGTCGTCTTTCTATTTCAAGGATCTGGTGGAAAAAGGACAGCTGCTGCGCCCCAAAACAGATGAAAAAATTCTAGCTGATATTGATACAGGAGAACTGGTCCACAAAGAGCTTACCTACGCCTGTCCGCAGATGAGTGTCAGTGAATTCCTGAAAGTACTGTCCAGCACCAGTCAGACCCACATCCCCATTATTAACAGTGAAACTCAGGAATTCATGGGCATGGTAGATGTTGTTTCAGCAAGATCATCAATACTTGACCCGGACCAGCAGCAAAGCAATATCGGTGAAGTAGCCATTGACAGAAATGCCCCCATTGTAGAGCAGGGCATGGGAGCAGCTGAAATCCTTGAAACAATGAACCGCAGTGGCAAACGCACTCTTCCGGTTATGAAAGACGGTAATTTCAGTGGATTTATCAGTAAAGAAGATATTCTTTCCGCTTACAGAGGCGAAATGAAATCCTACGGCAAGAGTGACAATTTGTTCTAAACAACAAGAATCTACTCTTTTGACTCGTTCTTTGCAGCAGACGGCTCTTCATCTTCATCCACATACTTATCCTTCACTATTGTGTCTGCCACACGCCCCATGACCTTTTCTAGTTTGCGTTTTAAATCCGGCTCTTCTTCCAGTATTTTTTTTGAAACACTCATAAATTTATCAGGCATTTTATCAGCCATAATCTCCCCATGTTTTTCTATTGGATCGACCAAAAACTTCAGTAAGCATTATAACAATCAGGAGACTCTGCAAACATACAAAAAAACACTTAAGATTAAGCATAAATCAAGACGACTATTTACTTTTTAATCCCGCTGTAATAACCTTAAAGTTCATTTATATTTAATCACATGGATAGCGATTACTACTGAAAGGAATCAGTGTTATGAATAAGGATACAGAAAACCAGAGTGTCGGAGCTGAAGAGTTCCTGCAAATCAGCTTCAATATTTTAAATACATTCGGAAATAAACTTCCTGTATCCCTATGCATACACGATGATGAATTCCAACGTGTTGTCCCTCTTTTTGCTAAAGATACAAGACTTTCAGATAAAAAGCAGGAACAAGTCAATAACTACTGCAATGAAGGCAACTTATTCATTTCAAAAGAAGATTACGCTTCTCTTGCCGGACATATCAGCCAGAACCTTGGAGCACTGCTGACAGAACATTTTCTTGATGAAGCTGCGGCAGCGGAAATATTTTACAATGGCGTACTGGAAAAAGTACGCTCCTTTTATTCAAATCCCATCGGGGAAACACTGTCTGAACTGAGCACCGTGCTGGCTATCTTTTGCGAGTATGTCTGGGTAGACCCCAACAGATGGACCCATTTTTTCAACACCCTGAAGCGAGAAAAAGATATCTGTTGCCATGCGGTGAACACCCTTTTTGTAGGAACATCCATCTACCTTAAAATTTTATACAAACCTGGTGAAAAAATGGACCTGAAGCCCCTGACCATGGGTCTGGTCCTGCATGATCTGGGTATGACACAGATTCCTCCGGCAGTACTGACCAAGCCTACCAAGTTACTCTACAAAGAAAGAATGCGCATGCAGGAACATGTGGATATTGCTGAAAAAATGCTCAACCGACTCGAAATCAGGGATGAAATCATCAAGGCCTGTGTCTTTGATCATCATGAGCGTCTGGACGGCAGTGGTTATCCAAAAGGGCGACGCGGTGATGCCATTACCCTCGAAGCAAGGGTCTGCGCCATTGCCGATGCATTCTGCGGCATGATCGCTGACCGCTACCATAGGCCGGGACTAAATGCTATTCTCGCTGCCATTATCCTCACGGAAAGTAAGACCAAATACGACACTAAACTTACAAGCTCATTAATTTCCTTCATCATATCAAACAATCCGGATATGAAAGCACTGCTTCAGGATAAAGCAAAAATGCAACAGCTCAGGGCCATAGCCCTGCAAAAAGCAGCTCAATAGGAACAAGGCCGGAGTGATAAAAATCACCTCGGCCTTTCTCTTTGAATCTAACCGCGTATCAATGGAATTCCGCAGAATTCAGCCGCCACAAGAGTCAGGACCATGGTTGGAATATAAAGAATCATGGAAACCAGCACTGTGGCTGACGTCTCAGTCTCGCAAGTATGGTATGATTCTGCCAGCACACAACAAAGAGCGGCAGTAGGCATTCCGGCCAGCAGAACGCCCATAAGCAACTCCTGCCCTCTTACGCCGAATAAAATCAGGCATCCCGCGGCAAGAAGCGGATGCAGAATCAATTTGAAAAAATTCACCAGCCCGATATTACCCCATTTCAATTCCATCTTCTGGCGGACAATCAAAATTCCAATTGCAAACAAAGCACAGGGAACCGAAGCCATACCGAAATTATGCAGCCCTGTGGCGAGAAATTCAGGAAGCTCGAAATGCATGAAAGAAAAAACAGCCCCGGCAAACGATGCACCGATAAGCGGGGTCTTGAGCATAGACAAAGCAATCTGCCCGATGACACCCAGTGTTGACTTAGACTTATCCGCCCTGTTCAACTCAAAAGTAGCCACCACCATAATCACAATAAAAATAGGAAGAATAATGGCCAGTGTAGTGGCAATTAAAGCCTGCCCGCTGCCATCATATAAATACATCATAATCGGCAGGCCGAGGTAGGCGGAATTAGGAAAACTCGCGGAACTGGCTCGAATTCCATCCTCAGTAAAATGGCCCTTGAATATAAACTTTGAAACCAAAAACATCAGCCAGTAAGCTCCGATCATGGCACTAAGATACCCGCCTATAAAACGGCCCTGCGCAATTTCCTCAAACGGAGTTGTTGCCAGCGAGCCGAAAAGTAACGCGGGTAAAGTAAAATAATAAACAAAGCCGTTCAGCACAGTTGCCGAATTTTCGGGCAGAATTTCACTCCGAAACGAAACCGCACCGGCAATGACCATCAGGAACAGTGGAATAAGGGCAGAAAGGACGAGTGTGAGCATAATTTGATTCAGGATTTAAAGATTTGGTGAAAGAAGGAAGGTCGGTCAGTTCATTAAGGAATTGATATAGACATTTTTAATAAAAAATATTTATATAATAACAGGATGTAATTTTTAGATACAATCGGAGACTGCGTTGCCAGATGAAATTATTCTAAGAAACGACATGCGTCCAGTAGGTATTGCACTATGCAGTTTCGGTCTGTTCGGCACTGTGGCATTTATGCTGTTCAGCTATTTCGGATCATTCACCGCCCAGAGTGAAGGAGAACTCTTACTTGCCCGCATTCTGGCTACAACAGGCATCGCCGCCTTTATCTGGAAAATGATAAAGCTCAAAGCTCAAAAGAATTTTCTGGAAACAAGTGATGACGGAATCAGGCTTATCGGCGCGATCACAAAATACATCCCATGGGACAACATTAGAGAGATCGCAATTGAAAAGCCGACACCGGAACCGGAATCAGAAGAAGATTACTCTCCGTTCATAAAGCCCAGACTTGCTCCGGTCATATACCTAGAACTTCACAGCGCAGATAAAATTTTGTTTGAAAGTCAGGTCTATAAATTTTCAGCCCGTAAAATTAATAATTTCATAAAAGAACTTGAAGCTGCTGATAAACGCATCCCTTTAGAAATGGAATTAATGACCGCGCATACTCAGGAAGAAATTTGCGAGATGTTGCGGGGGAGATGGCAACAGGCAGTGGGAGAACAAGCCCCTACTTCAATTCAATATCAAGATTAGCCAACAGTGAGACTGCTTCCGGCAATGAAAATTTGGTCTTCTTGAGTTTATTAGTCTCAGCGTTCATGAAATAATTTCGGGAGGAGGTGAAATCAGCGAAGGACAAATCTGTCTGATGAAACTGGCAACCTGAGAAATCGCAGTCATCGAATTTTACACGGGCTAATTTACAATCCGAAAAAGCCGCATCGCGCAATGAACAAGAATCAAATTTCACCTTGAGCAGATTTTGACTGCTAAAAGCACACCTATCCATAAGGCAATTTGAATACTTGGCAACAATAACCGGACCTAGATTGCCCCAGTTGATACCGAGCAATTTAGAATCACGGAACTCTGTGTCAATTACCTTTGAATTAGAAAAAACAGCCACAGCCATATTACAACCGACAAAGCGGCACTCCTGAAATTCGCAGTCAATTAATTCGGCATACTGGAAAGAAGAAACCTGAAAAGTACACCTGTAAAAAGTAGTTTCCTGTATGACCTGATTCTCAAGGTCCATACTTTCAAACTGGATATTCTCGTATGATTTGAAATCAGCTATCAGCATTGTATCTCTCCTGAAAAGTAATAAACTTTCAGACTTTGTACTCCTCAAATGTACTGGTCGCAATATGATTTCTCTACGTCATAGACTCGCGAGGCTTTGCCCCCTTCTCCCATAACGCAAGAAAGCCCCCTTAATTTCTTAAGGGGGCTTTAAAATAAAAGCTTGCGACGACCTACTTTCCCACTGGCTACCCAGCAGTATCATCGGCGATGGAGAGCTTAACTTCCGAGTTCGGAATGGGGTCGGGTGTGACCTCTCCTCAGTGGTCGCAAGCAAATTTTGCTTGCT
>NZ_VOPZ01000018.1 GCF_010470665.1 Desulfovibrio sp. JC022
AATACCTACTTTATCTCTTTGAACGGCTGCCACATGCCAAGGGTGAACACGATCTCAAAGCCTTATTGCCACAGGCTATGTCAAAGAACGAGTCCTGATTATACACAGTGAGCCATCCTTGAAAAGGTGGGGCTGTTTTGACGCATACAAATTATTTATCCTGCTGCGCAAGCAAGGACACCGCTGGAACCATAAAAGGGTTTATCGAGTTTACTGCAGGCTTAAAATGAATTTCCGGCGAAAGGGTAAGAAACGTTTACCTTCCCGGAATCCTCAGACTTTATCAGTTCCGCCGAAAGCCAACATCTGCTGGTCGATTGATTTTATGCATGACTCGCTGATGAGTGGACAAAGGTTTAGAACTTTTAATGTGCTCGATGATTTCAGCCGCGAATGCTTGACTATTGAAGTAGACACAAGTCTGCCCGCCGGAAGGATTACGCGTGTACTGGACAGAGTTTCGGCATGGCGCGGCTTTCCTGAAAAAATGAGGATGGATAACAGCCCAGAACTTATTTCGGTGACATTGGCAGATAGGGCCGAAAGAAATGGTGTTGCGCTGGAATTCATTCAACCAGGCAAACCGACTCAGAACTCGTACATTGAACGCTTTAACAAAACATTCCGTAATGAGGTCTTAGATTTTACCTGTTTTCAACGTTGTCAGAGGTCAAGGACATAACCGAAGACTGGATTCGTCAATACAACGAAGAGCGACCACATGAATCGCTCGGGGACATGACCCCAGTCGAGTATGTCCAAACACATTCACCCCAAGAAAACTCTACTTACGGGTGGCACTAACTTGGGGAGGTTTACATTCCCATGCAGATATAACATGAGCTTGAAACCTTTTATTCATAGCACCAAACAAAATATCAAATTTTTTCGTTATATCAGATGTTTTTAATTCTTCGTTCAACAGTCTCCATTCTGCTCTTTGGGCCAATAGTGATACATTGCTCCCCTCTATACCTACTGCGGAATGCCCCCTCAAGATAAAATCCTACACAATCCCACCTCCAGCACAACCTAGATCTATATAATCAATCTTTATATCTGGAAAATGTCTTTCACATGCAAGGACAAACCTTGAATGTCTTATGTTATCATTAATAGTTCCTCGAGGATTAATATGATCATTACTTTCGTTTGCAATCGGAAATTCAATTTTTACATAGATAGGAGTGCGCATTAGACTATTAAACTTATCAGACACAACCAACAAATCCCTATAATGCATATCGTTAACATTTGATAGATGCAGAATCTCATCTAAAACATATTGCAATCGACATATTAAATCATTAAACTGAACTGAATTCTCTTTGAGAATAGACTCATTTAGTTCGAGGAGTTGATCCGTGTCTTCCTGCCCAGAAACCCTGATACGCTCAACTGTTTCATGTAATTTCAACAATGAGGCTTCAAATCTTTGAAAATCTTTTTTTGAAATTCGTTAATTTGAGCTTGCATATTATCAATCGAAACGAGCAAATAATGTTGCCTTCGTTCGTGCTCACTCCATCTGTCGACCTTCAAACCTATCAGACTCAATGCTTGGCTATATATCTTTTAATATCCATAAAATCACGCATCCCCAAAGTCAGGCTGTCGCCTTACAAAGTTTTCCCACTTCATCCGCAAGACTCATCGTATCCGGATCAAATAAAAACACACGCCGCACACCGGCCCGTTCCCCTGCAATCAGGTCGCTTTCGGAATCTCCAATAAGCACACTCTGCTCCAGATTGATATCCCATTCCTCAATGGCCCGCTTCAGCATTCCCGGTTCAGGTTTGCGACAGTCACACTGCTTAAGATATTCCCCCACAGCTTCGGTGGGGTGATGGGGACAATAGTAAACGCCATCAATATGCGCACCCAATACAGCAAGCTCTGCACGCATATAGTCCATAAAAACATGAAAAGCACCATGGTCGTAATATCCTCGCCCTATTCCGGCCTGATTGGTGAGGACCAATACCAGCCACCCCCTATCATTAGCAGCCTTGATGGCCTCTCTGGCGCCGTTGCACCAAGTCAGGTCATCGATTTTATGCACGTACCCATGATTCACATTTATTACGCCGTCCCTATCAAGAAAAAGCGCAGGCTTGCAACGCCATTTAGGAATTGCGGTCTGCGCCCGTTCAAGGTCCTCCGGGATACCTATATCGATAAAAAATCCGTTCAATTCACGACAGGAAAGTTTGCCTTCGCTGGCCAATTTAGGAAACCAATCCTTTTCGAGTGATGACGCCCCTTCAGGCAGGGCAGCCACAACATCGCGGGACATTAAATAGACACCACCGTTAATTGCCCCCGGACCGGACTCTCCTTTTTCTAAAAAAGAAGACACCATCCCATTTTCATGCACCACACGCCCGTATCTTGCCGTATCCTCAACTTTTCGCAACGCGAGAACCACATCAGTCTCCCCATTGATCAAGTCGAGATAATTGATATCAAAGATACTATCCCCGTTAAGAACGAAAAATCGATCATGAAGCTCTTCCAGACAATTGCGCAGTCCTCCGCCGGTACCAAGAGGGGACTCCTCCTGAACATACGTCAAATTCACGCCAAATCTGGAGCCATCCCCCAGAGACTCATTCAACACCTCATGAAGATATCCGGTTGAAAGAAGAATCTCGGTAACTCCATGTCGAGCCAAATTCCACAACAGATGAGAAAGGAAAGGTTTTCCTGCCACAGGGATCACAGGTTTAGGGGTAGTTTTGGTCAAAGTTCCCAATCTGGTTCCTTTTCCCCCTGCGAGAATAACTGCTTGTTTGATCATGTTTAAACAGTCTCCCTCGGAAACATCTCGGCCTCAATAATCTCACACAATGTGTGACCACTGAGAATATGACCTTCCTGAATCCGGGGAGTCTGATCGGAAGGAATGGCAATACAGACATCCGCCAATTCAGCCATCAGGCATGCCCGGCTGCCTACAAGAGAAATTGTTTTCATCATTTGGTCACGGGCCGCCTCAAGAGCCTTGACCACATTACCGGAGTTACCTGAAGTAGAAAGACCTATGAGCACATCACCAGCCTTGCCCTTTGCTTGGATCTGCCGTTCAAAAACACGGTCATAGCCATAGTCATTTCCTACGGCAGTCAATGCGGAAGTATTGCAATGTAGAGCTTCTCCATAAAGCGGCGGCCTATCATAAAGAAACCTTCCTGTAAGTTCCGCTGCTAAATGCTGAGCATCAGCAGCACTACCGCCATTTCCGCAAAACAACACCTTCCCGCCTGCCTTAAGAGAAGAAACGCACAATGAAGCTGCGACCTTAACTGCTTCAGCCCACTCTGTGTCTGCGGCCATGGACTCCAATATCTTTTGCATTTCTTTTACGCGTTCAATGGGATCAAGCATATCATATACTCCTACACGCTATCAGGCGATATTATTCCTGCTAAGGTATCGTTCGACAACTTCACCAGTTTCACCCTCAGCAACAGTACGACCATCATCTATCCAAACACATCGATTACACAAAGAACTCAGGGTATGAAGATCATGTGAAACAAAAACCGTTGTCTGCTTGGAGCGCATCTTTTCCAACATGGCTTCTGTCGACTTCTTCTGAAATTCCTGATCCCCCACTCCGAGCACCTCATCAACCAACAAAATATCTGGAGACATCTCGAGAGCAACGCCAAACCCAAGTCGGGCCTGCATGCCTGAGGAGTATGTCTTTAACGGATCATCAATCCACTGCTCCAGTTCTGAGAATGCAATTATCTTATCCATTTTTGCTTCCGCCTCTTCACGGGAGAAACCGATAAGCATAGCATTGATCAGAGCATTGTCTCTACCGGACAGCTCAGCGTTAAACCCCATCTGAAGGCTCAACAAAGAGACACTTGCATCTTGATGAAAAGTAATCTTACCGCCATCCGGCATCAGAATGCGGGCAATAAGCTTAAGCAACGTAGACTTTCCAGCCCCATTACCACCTATTATCCCAAGAGTCTCCCCCGCATGAATGGTCATCGAGATATCTTTCAAAGCATCGTACGTTTTGCTTTTCAATAGGCTGTACCGAACTTTGAAGGAGCAACGGACACGATCAAAACAAACCAAAGGGACACTACTCATTGCTGACAAACCCTAGGGTAAACATTGTCAAAGCGATTTAACAAATACAAAGCAACAGCTAAAAACACGAATGAGAATCCAGCTACATACAAAAGGTAGAACCAATTTGGCCAATCTCCGTGCAACAACACAGCACGATAATTTTTAAGCAATCCTGCCATGGGATTTGCATATATAATCGGTCTATGTTCAGGAAGAACCATGGTGTCTAAATCATAGAATATCCCAGTCGCGAAAAAAAGAATCTCTATCACTGTGCTGACAATGAACCTCATATCAGGAACAAATGGAACGATTGCCGCACAAAACATCCCAACAGCCAAGTTGAGCACAAACTGAAGAGCAAGCAGAATAGGCAATGCAAACCAGCAAACAGTCACAGGAGTGGGATAAAACAACAAAAACAACAATAACAAAGCAACTACAAATAATTGCTTAAAACTATCCTGGCAAACAGTAGTGAACGGGAAGAACATTTTTGGGATTCTAACTTGAAGTATCAATCCTCGAGCATCATGAATGCTATTCTTACTATTATTCACACTACGAGCAAACCAATTCCACGAAGCAAGGCCTACAAGCAGAAAGCCTACAAAATGCTGAGTTCCCTGATTCAACATAATATCAAAAACCACGTAAAAAACGGTCATCATGAACACAGGCTCAAGCACCCACCAGACATAGTTCAGATAGTAGGAAGATACTTCTACTCGCAAATTTGCCTTTACGTATATATATGCAAGCTGAAAAAAACGCTTAGAAGTCATGTCAAATTATTAACCTTTATAATTTTCAAAAGACTATGCTAAAACCTATCTAAGACCTTGCTCTGTACAAATCAACAAGAATATCGACTATCGACTGAGAAGCAGACCCATCACCATAAGTATTGACCGTTTTAGACATTTCTTCGAATATTCTTTGATCTGTCAGTAACTCCCTTATCGCTTCAAGGATTCCTTCATATCGATTCCCAACAAGGCGGACATTGCCAGACTCAATACCTTCGGGGCGTTCTGTCGTATTCCGTAACACAAGCACAGGCTTACCAAGCCCAGGAGCCTCTTCCTGAATTCCACCGGAATCGGTAAGCACGAAATAGGCTCGCTTCATTACCCGCACCAGAGATGCATACTCAAGCGGATCACACAAAGTTATACGTTCATGATTGCCTAAAAATTCTCGAACCGGAGACTGTATATTCGGATTAAGATGTACAGGGTACACGACATGCACATCCTTAAATTCTTCCAATATCTTGAGGACCACACGACAAATATCGCGGATAGGTTTTCCAAAATTCTCACGCCGGTGCGCCGTTAACAATACTATACGTTGTTCTCTAGGAATATCTTTCAACACGGACTCTTGCATGTCAAAAGAACGTCCTGCCACATCATGCAAGGCATCAATGACAGTATTGCCTGTAACAAAAACTTTTTCCGGTGAAATATTCTCCTGCAAAAGATTTTCTGCCGCCCATTGAGTTGGTGCAAAGTGAGCTTGCGCCATGACACCTGTCATGCATCGATTCACTTCTTCTGGGAAAGGTTGATAAATATCCCCGGTTCGTAATCCAGCTTCAACATGCCCCACTGGAATTTGGTGATAATATGCAGCCAAGCCTGCAGCCATGGTAGTGGTTGTGTCCCCTTGGACCAGCACCCAATCAAACGACTCACGGCTTAGTATACCTTCTAGCCCGGTGAGCACACCTGCAGTCAAAGAAGAAAGCGTCTGATTCTCACGCATCAAGGCAAGATCATAATCAGGATTGATATCAAAGAGATCGAGAACCTGGGACAACATTTCCCTATGCTGGCCGGTAACGCAGACCTTTGAACTGACATCATTACGACGTCCCAACTCCTTGACTAATGGAGCCATCTTGATACCTTCTGGCCTAGTTCCAAACAAAGTGAGTATTTTCATTATGTCTTCCAAAAATAATTCCGCTGCTCAAAAAAAAAATAACCATATACGCATGCTCTATCTCATGCATATAGATTGGAATTGGGTATGGCAACGCCCCCAAGCATTGGCTGCCGCGCTCTGCGAAAAATTTGATTTATGGATTTTATATCGCTTAAACCCATTTCGCAAAAGACTTACAAAAAATAAACAAGTTTGTAGGACTATTCCATTGCTTCCCATACCGGAAATTATATTTGGAAACATTTCACATTGCCTGCAAAAAGTCTACATAGGATTACATATATTGCTGCTGCGCCCGCATGTAATTTGGGTTACATTCCCTGACTTATTACCCATACTCCCAAACAGGCTGATGAGGGAAATAACTCTGGTTTACGATTGTATGGATTTAGCCGAAGGTTTCTTTTCAGACCGTGCGGCTAGACAGCGTATTAAGGAATTGGAAGAAAGACTTCTTGAACGGGCAGATATTATTTTCTGTTCCAGTAAACACCTGCTGAATCAACTGGGCAATAAAACAAATTCCGGAAAAATATATTTGGTGCGTAACGGCGCCCCCCAAAAGGCAATTTCCAATGCATACGCAACTTCAGAAACAAACAAAACAACCGTAGAGGAAAATCAGAAAGGAATTCACCTCTGCTACTTCGGCACAATTTCCATCTGGATGGATTGGGAGGTTCTTCAGCAAATCACGAAAACAAATAAGAACATACATATCCATTTTATAGGCCCTGTCGAGCACCATCCCCCATATGAGCACAACAGGATGCATTTTCATGGCCCGATGACTCATCAAAAACTTTATAGAGCAGCACAAAAATTCGATGCCTTCATTATGCCGTTCAAAAAAAACGACCTCATTCTTGGTGTAGATCCCGTCAAAATGTATGAATACATATCATTTTCCAAACCAGTATTTAGCATATACTATCCAGAAATAGACAGGTTCAATAAATTTGTAATTTTTTATGAGTCAGCCACTCAACTCGAACAATACATACTAAAAATGCAATCAGGTGTTCGTATGTATGCCAGTCAAAAAGAACGCATTAATTTTATTGAAGCAAATAGTTGGGAATGCAGGGCTCAAACCATAATCAAGACACTAAAAAAACACATCAACTAGTCTTAACCGACCAACCCAGCCCACAAACCTTTTACCGCCGCCGGAATACTGCTCCATTCTCCACGAAGCGCTAAAAATAGAGGTTTAGCTGTAAGCCGCAGAAATAATACGGCAGGCAAGACGGCAGGATAAAATTTCAAAGTAAAAAGGATTGTAGAACGGGCCTCATGATACGCAGCAAAAGATAATCGCTCAGAACTCGACAACCCAGATCGCCCGATTGTAGCACTGAGTTCATGAATGACGATACAATCGCGGCACCAATGCAAAGTATATCCTGCAGCTTTTGCGCGCACACAAAAATCAAGCTCCTCATAATACAGGAAAAAATCACCATTGAGCATACCCACTTCTGAAAATGCATCAATAGGAATAAGCATACTCGCCCCATAGATATAGTCTATTTCCGGATCATCCAGTGTTCTTCGCTCATCCAGAAGAACATCTTCGTACGCAGGCTTAATTCGCGAAGTCCAAGGGGAATATTTAACACCTCCTGCAAGTTGAAAGTGTTGTGGATTATCAGATCGAACAACACTGGTTCCAATAATGCTCCTCGGATGCATTCGAGAACAAAGTTTGAGGCTATTCAAAGAACTTTTAGAAATTTGTGTATCATTGTTCAAAAGCCAAACATGGGAGACATTACTCCTGCTTCTGATTGCAGCAATGCCATTATTGCATGCATTGGCAAACCCAATATTGTCGCAGTTGTCAACTAAAACTGCTCCAGATTTGCCGTCCCACATTTGACCGGGTAGAAGATGGGCAACGCTTTTGAAGCAACTCTCCAAACAAGTTGCCAAAGTTTCCCCCTGTTCTTTCGTTCCGTTATTAGAAATCACAACAAGAGCTGCGTCTGTGCTTTCTCTTATCGAAGCCAAACACTTCAATGTAATGTCAATTGCCCCATAATGAACCAGAATTATAGCAAAGAAAGATTTCTCAAACGAGGATGGCATAGTTGTCTACTCCACCAGACTAACCCAAGGCTTTCCCAAAGTTTCGCTGATCTCAACCGGAATCGGTTTCCCGGCCTGCATCAAAGCAATCGCCTTTTTCTGTACAATAACCTGTTGATTAAACAACGCGAGATCAGCTTTAACCTGCCCCTTAAGCTCAAGCATGCTGTTGTTGATATTAGCTGGGTCGAGACCTATCTTCCCGGACATGTTTCCGGACATGCTTTTGCCGCGAAGCTCCATTTGGTCAAGATTGAGCACAAGATTCTCCAGATGCACACTGCCGCTGAGGCTGTCCATCTGCACTCTGGGAGCGACAAACAAAGGGGCAATCCCCTTAAATGCCGTTTTTTGTAAGCCTAAAACAAGACTTCCGCGAAATGTTTTCGGATCACCGGCATCGCCCTGCAGGTCCAGACTTAAGCGTCCCGTACCTTCCAAGCCCAGATTAAGCGCATTTATCTCAGGTATTTTGTTGAGAGACAGATTGTCACAATCCAAATCCACCAGAAACGCATTGAAGTTGAACAGCGTTCCGGAACCGACCCCCCCCTCAAGCAACGCACCGTAAACACTGCCTTCAAGCTTGAGCGCCAATCTGGTTTTGAGCAGACCGAGCAGGTCGGGTTGTACAAGAAGCCTATCTATTTGAACCAACTGCCGCCCGGTCTTTTTTTCTTTTACATTGATGGCTGAAAGATCAAGCTGCGGTGGGAACAGGATGGGATCGATGGAACTTATTTGGATATCATACAACGGCTGATTCTGGAGTCCGGCACGGATCATCGGCTCGATCCGGGAGCTGAAATAGTTCCCGCAAAAAACAATTGTAAATACGAACAGCCCGTAAATTAAGTAATAGGTATGACGCCTGCCGATTTTCAACGGGGCTTTTCTTCTGCTGCGTCCCCCACCCAAAGGCAATGTGAAGGAAAATTTATCTTTTAGGTATGCCAAGCTCAGGCCCATGGTAACACCGGTAAATCCACCTGCTATAAGTTTGTAACCCGTTTTACTTCAGCCAGAGAAGTCTTGCCTTCAAGGATCTTGCGGCAGCCGTCAATTTTAAGCGTTTTCATGCCGTCTTTTTTGGCCTGCTTTCTGATGCGGTTCGAATCAGCGGACCTCACTGTCAGGGCCTTTACTGCATCGGAAACGGTCATGATCTCATAAATGGCGTTTCGCCCCTGATAACCTGTATTCATGCACTCTTCGCAGCCCTTGGCCCGATGAATCTCACGCTTAACAAAAGCCCGAGCCAGAGGACCGTATTCAGATACTGCCGCCCCGTCCGGAACAAATTTTTCCTTGCAGTGAGGACACAGAACACGCACAAGACGCTGTGCAATAACCGCACGCAGGACCGAAGAAAGCAGGAAGGGTTCCACTCCCATATCGATAAGCCTAGCCACTGCGCTAGGCGCATCATTTGTATGCAAGGTTGAAAAAACAAGATGACCGGTAAGCGCAGACTGAATGGCAATATCAGCAGTTTCCTTGTCGCGAATCTCCCCAATAAGGATAACATCCGGGTCCTGACGGACAATAGAACGCAATCCGTCTGCGAAATTCAGATTAATCTTCTTGTTGACCTGCATCTGGCCGACGCCCTCAATTTGGTATTCCACCGGGTCTTCGATGGTCAGAATATTTTTATCAGGGGCGTTGATATGGTTCAGGATGGCGTACAGGGACGTTGTCTTGCCGCTACCGGTTGGCCCGGTAACCAGAATAATCCCATGCGAAACATTCACTAGATTTTTGATCCTGCGCAGACTGTCCTGTCCAAGACCTAACTCCTGAATACTCAGCACACTGGAATTCTTTTCCAATAAACGGAGAACTATTCTTTCACCATACGAAGTAGGCAGGCACGACACACGTAAATCGACCTGACGTCCGCCAAGACTGAGAGAAATGCGCCCATCCTGCGGCAAACGCTTTTCAGCAATATTCATCTTGCCCATGATTTTAATTCTAGAGACCATGGCGGCATGAATACGCCGGGGCAGGGAATGCTTGTCGTAGAGGACCCCGTCCAGTCTGAATCGCACCCGCAAGGAATCCTTGTAAGGCTCGATATGAACATCACTGGCATTGGCCCGCACAGCCTGTGCCATAATCATGTTGACCAGCTTAATCAGCGGAGCATCGCTGGAGTCATCGAGCAAGTCTTCAATTTTATCAGCAAAAAAATCCGTTCCGAACTCGTCCGCTGCTTCGTCAAGGACATCCGTCACCTCAGGGTCTGGAGCCTCGCCAAAAACATTGTTGATAACCCGCAAAATATCACTGGACTTTGCCAACACAACCTGCGGGGATTCTTTGAGAACAAAATAGAACTCTTCAACCCGTTCAAGCTGCTTGGCTCGGCCAATAGCCAAAACCAATTTACCGTTATCATTTAAGGGTACGCAAAGAACCTGCCGTAAAAACTGGATTGGAAATTTACGGATCATGTCGGAATCAACAAAATCATCGGGAATAGGATTAAGCTCATCAAGATGAAACAGTTTCGATTCTAAATTCAATAAATTTTCTTCAGAAAGCTTGTCCTTCAGTAACAGGTAATCAAGCAGCAACTCGCCTTCTACCTCTGCCTGCTCAACCAGCGGTAGAAGCTCTTCCTCATTGAACAATCCTGCGGAAACAAGCTCTGATTGGATCGACTTAGTATTCATACAGCCAACCCCGCTCTAAAATAAAATCTCAGGCATTACAGGCAAACCGGTCCGAACTTTGCCGAGGCCGTCAGCTCCCACCTCAATATCATACATTTTCTGGCGTTTTTCTTTGTAGAGCTGGTCTTCTTCTTCAACAGAATCCATAATCTTGGGAGTCAGAAAGACAAACAGATTTGTTTTTACTTTCTCTTTCTTCTCATAGCGGAAAAGATACCCCAAGCCGGGGATATCCCCAAGCAAGGGAACTTTACTTTCGTTGATAGTATCGTCTTCTCCAAGCAACCCGGCAATGACTATAGTCTGCCCGTCCTTAACCTGAATAACGGTCTCAACTTCACGCTTACGAGTCGTTGGTGCAATAATATTTGAGCTGACAGTAGACGGAACAACACGACTCACCTCTTGAAACACATTAAGCTGCAAATCATCGTCCTGACCAATGTGCGGTGTAACCTTTAGCTTTACTCCGACGTCTTTGTACTCAAGATTCTGAGATTCGTAATCAGAGTCAACGTTGTTGGTAGTGGTTTTTGTTGAAAAGGGGATGTTGTCTACTACGTTAACTGTTGCTTCCTGATTATCCAAAGTCATCAACTGTGGTGTCGATAAAATGCTAAAATCATCATTAGACTCAGAAGCACTAATCAAAGATTGCACACTGTACTCAGTCCCGCCCACTTTGAATACATCGCTGAACAGAGCTCCAATCGCCCCACCTGGAGGAAATGCAGCCATACCGTCAGAAAGAGAAATCGTCCCAGTACTGCCAGTGGAGGCAGAACCGAATACCATTGTATCGCCACCAGCAGCGGGGATTACCCAGTTGGCACCGAATTCAAAATCAGCATCATCCGAAACTTCCATAATCAGGGCTTCAATGAAGACCTGCTTCCGGCGTACATCCATTTTCTTTATTATCTTTTCCAGATGGGTATAGTCGTCAGGCCGCGCAGTGATTACAAGACTGTTGGTGGCTTTGTCCGCCACGATTTTCACCTTGCCTTTAACGACCTTGTCTTTTGCATCTTTGGCTGCACTCGCCCCGCTGACCAGCTCTGTGAGGACCTTGGCCAGATCTTCAGAATTGGCGTTATGCAGATTGTAGAGATGGATTCCGCCCTTTCCTTCCGGTGTGGGCAGATCCATCGAAGAAATCATGGACTTGATGTTGGTCAGGTTAGCGGCATCTGCAAGAACATAGATGGAGTTGGTCCGCTCGTCTGCTATGGTCAGCGCAATGCCCTGCCGACCTTTCTTTTCCATGTCAGCAAGCTTGGCGGTCATAATCTTGTTGATGGATTCGGAAATGGTTTCGGCGTCCCCGAACTTGATTACAATATTCTCGGACCGCGTAGCATACTGGCGGCGGTCAACCTCATGCACAATTTTCAAAATCCTCTTCAGGTTTGAGGCAAGGGTAGTAACAATCAGGGTATTTGAAGGCTTGTACATGGAAACCCCGCCGGTGGGACCCAGCATGGTCTGCACAATAGTTCCCAGTTCTGTAACACTTGAATTTTTAAGCGGAATTATCTGTGTAATGAGTTCGTCGCTACGCCCATCCATCCCGCGTCCGCCGACATTTGTAGGAACAGCAAGATTCTGGCCTCTGGCTGCCGGCAGAATTTTGTACGTATTGCCGCTGGGAATGATCACAAATCCATTTAACTGCAGTACGGATTCAAAAACCTTATATGCTTCATCAACCGAAATCTTGGTGGGGGAATAGATTGTAACCCTTCCGCCGACATTTTTATCCACAATAAAGTTTTTGCCGGTAATCTCACTGATAAACTTGATCAGAATGTGAATGTCCACAGCCTTGAAATCAAGACTGATGGTCCCCCCGGCGGCACGGGCAGAGTGAACATTCATATTTGCCGACACAGGTGCCAGAAAAATGAAACAAGCCACTATATAGATAAAAATATTACGCATTACTAAATTTCAATTTTAATGTTTCAAAACGCTTATTGCGCCATATTTTTATTTCAATCGAGTCTTTAACCCGCATTTTAGCCATATTCATAAGATCAGCCATGGAATTGAAACCCTGACCGTTCACGCTCACAATCAGGTCCCCTTCCTTTATGCCTATATCCGCCAGAACAGAATCATCCGCCACACCGTTGATCAAAAGCCCTTTCTGACCATCAACCTTTGCCGGGGCAAAATCAACCTTGCTGAGTATATCTTCAGGCCTGGATATGACTTTTCCCATTTTTTTCCTGTTCAGCAGAACATCACCTGAGTCCGACTTGGCTGCGATCTTTTTGTCATCACCGTCAATCATGATGATTTCTTTACGGCCTCCCCTTGTCAGGACAACAGCCCGGCGTTTAACCTCAGAAATGATAATATCCTTATATTGCTCGCCCTTTTTTAATACATGGTAACGCCCGTCAATAATGACAACCGCCCTGCGCAAGAGGGGATCAGACGCATAAACAGTGCCTATAAGCCGATAATTAGTAGCGACCGGCAGGCTGGCTAAATCATTGACAGGTTTGGGTTTCGGTTTCGGTTTGGGCTTGACGACCTTTGCAGGGTCAAATGCAGCAAACAGATTTCGGTTGTTAATGACTTCAAAATGAGCCCTGCCTGCTTTCTGCTTTAAATTGATTGCAGGTGCGATGGCAGCTGTATCAGGAAGTGTTATTTCAGCAGGCTTGATAAAGAGAAAAACACCGCTCGCCAGACAATAGGCTGACACGGTGACAATCAGTATCTCACCAAGAATTTTAAGCTTACCCAACATCACTACCTGCAAAAAGATTTCTTAAATGACCGAACCACTTCTCTAATAAACTTTATCCACCGCCCACGCCAGCAAAAAATAAAGCATCACCCCACCAGACTGTTCATCTGGAAAATGGGCATAATGATGGACACAACAACAAAACCGACAATGACCCCAAGGGATAAAATCATCAAAGGCTCAATCAGCGAGGTCAGCATTTGTAATTTGCTGTCCACTTCATCATCGCAATCATCCGCAACAATGAGAAACATCCTGTCGAGCTGTCCGCTGCGCTCCCCTGCCGAGATCAATTGCACATGGGTCGGGTCAAAGAGGAAGCTCCCGCGCATGGCCAAGGCCAGATCCTTACCCTCCTGCACATCCTCTGTTATCTGATCCACGACCCTTTCAAGATAAAAATTCGATGAAGCGGAACGGACAATCCCCAATCCCTTGAGCAGATTTACATCATTCCTCAAAAGCAAGCCGAGAGTTCTGGTAAAATTACCTACTTCGATATAACGGGACAGATTCCCCATCACCGGCAGTGAGAATTTAAGCTTGTCGAAAAACCGCTTTCCCCTTGCTGTCTTCTTGAATTTTACGCCGATTACAACCAGTCCGATTAAGCTAAGCAGCATGACATGCCACCACTGGCCCATGAAATCACTGAAACTAATCAGGATTCTGGTCGGCAATGGCAGCTGCTGTTTCATATCGATGAAAATCTGGGTCACCTTGGGGACGATAAACATCATCAAGAAAATAAATATGCCGCCCCCTACCAACAGCATCAAAATCGGATAAGCTAGAGCAGACTGAACCTTTCTACGCAAGGCAACCTGCGCTTCGAGGTGATCCGCCAGACGCCCCAGCACAAGATCAAGGGAACCGGAGTTCTCTCCGGCCTCAACCATGGTTACAAATGTAGTTGAGAAGACATGCTTATGCTCAGCCATGGCCTCGGCAAGCGACATCCCCTCACGGACCCGCTCACGGATTTCAGAAAGGACCTTGTCCAGTTCAGAAGCGCCACGGCCTTCAAGCATGGCCGCAAGAGCCACATCAAGAGCCATGCCCGCAGTCAAAAGAGTTGCCAACTGCCGAACCGATCCGGCCAGGACCTTTGGTGACACCCTACGAAAAATTTTCTGGTAAAGCAGCCTGAAAGATGAGCCACCGCCGTTCCCCCTTCTTTCACGCACCCGCGACAATTTGGTAGGATACAGCCCCTTCTCCTTCAAAGAAGTCAAAGCCGCAGCCTTATTGTCTGCTTCGATTATCCCTTTAACCGATTTACCGGCACTGGAGACTGCTTTGTATTGAAATGCGGACAAAACCTACCTGCTACTTATCATTTTTATCTTGGGTTGAACCCTGTATGCTCTCCAACTCCGCCTGCAGCATGGCCACGCGCTGCACCAGCCTCCGCAACCGGACCTCCTGCCGCGAGCGGTCAATATCCATCAACAGGGTCTTAATAAAAAGCATTACCACCGCAATGAGCATGATCAAGCTGGGACCGTACGCAACGCCAACCAGTCCGGCAAGGAAATCAGACAGACGGGGGAAAAAACCGAAGAGCAAAAATGCAAATGAAATAAAAAACCACCATGGCGTGTAACGCGAATAAAGAAGATTCTTGCGCACAAGATAAAAAATTGATCCAGCACCCAGTACTCCGGCGACACCTGTAACTATATTCATTGATGTAATCATTTTGAAATCCGGCACAAGGCTATGATTGAGCTCAACATCATATATTTTGCTACAGCCAGCCATGAATTGAAGATTCTGGACTTTCCGTCTTCGCGCGCGACCATGCAGACATCCACTTCCTTAAAAGTCATTTTCTGACTCTTCAAAAGAAGAAGTACACTGATATCCTGATAATCAATAATCGAAGCTCTGGAAAGAGCTACTTTCTGCATCGCCCTGAAGCTGTATACCCTGAAGCCGGAAGTCAGGTCATTAACAGGCAGTCCGGTTATTACCTTGAAATATTTCCAGGCAATATGCCGCGCGGCACTCCCTCTTGAAATACATGAACCGATAACGATATCGCTATTGCTTGCTTTAGATTCCGCAAGCAATGCCGAGATGGCATTGACATCATGCTGCCCGTCAGCATCACAGGTGACACATCTGGCATATCCTTTTTGGAGTGCATAACGTATCCCGGTCTGTGTCGCTCCCCATGCTCCCAGTTGACAGCACAGATTCAGAACAGTCGCGCCTGCGGACTCCGCTTCATCTGTGGTTTCATCGGAACTCATATCGTTTACAACCAGAACATCAAGTCCGGTTCTCTCACGAATTTCGCTGACAACAGCAGCAACGGATAATTCTTCATTGAAGGCGGGGATGACAACCAGGGTCTTAGACTTTGTGCCGAACATTATTCCACTTTCCAGATTCCGCCGACAAAGGGATGGTAGGCCAGCTCAGTAAAATGTTTTGTAGTATCCGGGTGTACGAAGAGCAGATTAAATGCAAGTGCTTTAAAATCCGTTTGGTTGATTAGAAAAAAATCATCACTGCCCTTGATCGCGACCATAACCGGGCCTTTGTCCCTTACAAAGTCATGACTCAGGTTCTGTTTTGTAACAAAATATGCCTTAGAATATTCATATGTTAAATCCTTATATTTCACCAGCCCTTTCTGTTTGTCCGCATGCAGGTCATTCACCGGCAGTGCGAATATGGAAATTCTTTCTTCAGGATTTGTAATCATTTTCCCTGCGGTCAACCAGGAATTCCGCAGCAGCAGATCCGGCGTAAGATACAAATAAACAGGACCTTGCGGGCAAAGCCACTCTTTCCAGTTCCTTATTTCAGGTATTCCATATTCGCCTAGAACTTGCGGTAATTCATCAATTCGGGTGAAAGCATCAATAAAAAAACGGATAGATCTAGTTGTATCGCCGGTAAATCCATTTATTATATTTAGCCCATACGGATGGGCAGCAAAGAACCTGATCCAACTGGCAGAAAGATCATAGTCGGTGCATGCAAGGGGGAAAGATGCAAGAAATGAACGTTCAGGATTTTGCAAACCGCCGTCAATTACAGTCCATCGTCTAGAAAAATATTGCACAAAATAACCTTCGCCCCACCAGCACCATATTTTGGCATTTTCTTCAGTATGCTCTCCTGTAACAGTTGCAAGGTTCGCGTTATACTTGTTCAGCATCGAATCGTAATTCGTAGTCAGTGCCTTATCTGCCGCCGGGAAAGCAAACAGGACGCACAAGAAAAGACTTAACACATACCCCAAAGTCCGGCGGTCCCTGCAGATCCAGAAACTGAAATCCCACGTTAACTGTGCGATGGAAAAACCGAAAAAAGGAGCTGAAAAAATAAGAAACCTTACGCCCATAAAAAAACTGAGAATGAAAAAAATAAGTGCCGGAACAATCAGCACAACTCCGGTCAGGCGGTACTTTTTCACAAAAAGACAAGCCCCCGGTATGCTAAGCGCAAAAACTGACCAGTGGCCGCAAAGACGGTTAAAATTCTCCACAACACCAAAGGATTCAAGTTCACTGACAGTTACAAAAGGATCAAAGAACAAACTGGTATCTGGATTCGCAGCCCGGAGATAGTTTTCAACAAAAACGATAATGTTCACAAAAAACGCAGGCAAAAGATCCCTATATCCCGCAAGGAATGCACAAAAAAACAAGAGTACAACGCAAGCAATACCGTATTTGCAATACTGAATTAGTCTTTGCCTTGAAGGCAGCAGCAGCCAGCATCCCCAGAGTCCGGCGACCAGCAGATGCCCTGCTTCTCTCCACCAGAAAATCAAAAACAAGGAACAGCACCCGGCAGCGGCAAGACTAATCAGTTCATCTTTACTCCTTCTGCTGACCGAGCTTTTATAAAGAAAAAACAAAACTGCATAGAACAATGGGACATTCAGGCAGTCGGTATCAAAATACCCCAGTGTCGTACGTATGAACCAATCATAAGGGATAGCCGTCAGACATCCGGCACAAAGAGTTAAAAACCAGTCGTCCAGCTCGAATCCGTAAACAGTAAAAAGAAGGGCCATCCCCAGCGAAGCGAAAACCACAGGCAGCCATAAGGCCACATCCATCAACTTAAAACCGAACACCTTGACCAAAGCTCCGGAAATTACCACCAGTAATGAGGGGCAACCTGTGCGAACCGCTGTGCGTAAAGGTTGTGCATCATGATATTTTCCTTCAATAAGGTCACGCGTTTCGCTCAGGAAAAAATATGCATCAGGAGTCGTGGGAAGTATTTTACCGTTATATTCTGCGATGGCGCTTGCGTTAAGTTTGCTTAAGTGTACGGCCCTTGCGCTGAAACTTACCAGCAGGATAAGCACCAGCACAGCCAAGGGGACGAAAACAATCTTCCGCTGAGACATATATTTTACGGATTGCTTAAACAATATAGCACCATCAGCACGATGTTTTGAGTTTTTGATCAAAGTAAAAGGCCGTTTCCTGTCGAAAACGGCCTTTTACATTTTTTATTGAATTGTCTTCAGTAGACTAAATCTTAATTAGTTCTTCTTGAAGACGATACCATTCTTGGAAACAACCTTAGCCTGTCCTGTGCTGGCAGGAACAACAAGCTTGATGGTTTCCTGGTTGGTTTTACCAGTGCCTGCTTCAATCTGGAAGTATGCTGCATCAGCAACTTCAGCTGCGGTCAGAGCACCAGTCCTGATTTCAGTGCCGGAACCAGCCCTTGTGATGTTATTAATCTCGCCATTCCAGCCATTGGTCGGAGTAGCGGAAGCTGCGAAACCGGCTACTTCGTTGTTACCAGCAGGACGTCCTGCGGTGAGCAGCGCGATCTTTGTGATGGAGTCCGGAGCGATATAAGAGTTATCGGTCATACCGGCTTCTTTACCCCAAGTTCTGAGCGTTCCTTTGAAGAAGTTTTCAGTAGTTCCAACGGTAGACATCTGAACAACAGCATTGTTGCTTGTGATATCAGTAGCCGCATTGTTGTATTTCACATCGGTAATACTGTGAACTTTTTTCACAAGACCTTCACTCAGAGCATACATGTTAGAGTCACTAGTTGAAGCAACCAGATTAGCCTGACTCTTGCTGCCCTTGTAAACGTCTGCCCTGAAGGTCTTCTTCCCGGCAGGAACAGTACTTGTGGTTCTGAGGGCCTCAACAGCATAAGTAAGCTGCCCTGTGGTAGTAGTCCAAAGTTTATCCCAGTTTGCTGAGTAGGTGCTGCCAATCTTGAACTGCATTCCTTCAGGAGCATTCAGGCTAACAATAAAGTTTGATCCCTGAGAGCCTGAACCTGCGGGAGTAACTAAGATGCTATCCATTGCTCCAGAAAGATTTGCAATAACTGCAGTTGACTTGCTGGCAGGAATATTACCGGCAGCAGTAGCAGCAGCGGTGCTATCTTCAAACATGAGATAAGAGTTGGAGTTTAAGGAGTTACCATCCTGAACATCCATAGTTACGCCGGTAACAACATCAACACCCGCTCCAAGAATAGTTACGATAAAACTTCTTGAAATGGTTGTATCGGTTACGGAAGTAATAGTCACAGTAACGGTACCGGTTTTATCAGCACCGATTACGAGTGTTTGCTCAGCACCGTCATCAATAGCATCACCTTCGCTGTGCCCGGTCCAAGTTATGATGGAAGACCCACCCCAACTGATAGTCACAGAGTCTTTTGCAGCATCAGCAGCAGTGCCATCCTGAGTAAGGAGGTTGGGGGTAACGAGAATATTTCTAGTCCCGCTGTTAACTGCCAACTCACTTGAAGGTTTGTTAGGATCAACAACACTGGCACCACCCTTCACAAGCTGCAGAGTAAAAGGATCGGTAGTAAAGCCGGTGGGCAAAGCGATTTCATTTTGAATTGCAGTAATTTCTGCTTCAGAAGGTGCTTCACCACCTTTAACAATAGTACCTACCTGAGTTGCAATATTTCGCTTAAAAGCACCACTATCCTGATAAGCGGAGAGAGATGCTGCACCAATATCACCGTTGACATTCTTAACTGCGGCAGTAATCGCTGCGACAGGGTCAGCCCCTGTCTTTTCAGCTTCTACGAAATCCTGAACCGCAGTTTTCATAGCAGCAGAAAGCCCACCGGTATTCCCGTGGTCACCACCAAGCATGTTCAGCGTAACGGTGGACAATGTTTCCATGTCCGACTTCACAGCACCAGAGCCGTCAACAACTCTGAGATTCAGAAGATCACCGGTACCCAACACACTGGCAGCAGTAGGAGCAAGTGTCTGCAAAGCCTGTCGTGCCAAGCTGTTCGCCTGAGCCTGAACCTGAGCTGTGGTAAGACCGGCTTTATCAACGGCGTCATAAGCATCAACATAAGCAGTAGATGCTACACCCAAATCCTGAGTAGTCCCTGCTGTTCCGGGCGCAGAATTGACCATTGTCTTCAGTTCCAGATTGTTAGCGTTACCGGACGAGGCAAATGTTCCGCCTGTAACTGAAATCTGAAGAGGATAAGCGGTACTGGGAATAAGGTCTACGCTAGTGCCGGGAATAGAATATACACCAGTAGTAGAGGTGAGGACAGAACCAACTCCTGCAATGGGATTACCAGCAGAGTCAAGTACATTAACAGTAGCGCCATTCAGCAAATCTGCACCAGCAACACCACCGATGGCACCTGCACCTGCAGCACCGCCTCCGCCTCCGCCTCCGCCTCCGCCTCCGGAACTTGAGGAACTCCCCCCACTAGAACCACAACCAGCAAGGCCCAATGTAAAAAGAATTAGAACTGTAAAAATTAAATGCCGTTTTAACATTTAATCCTCCGCATGAATTTCAGGTTAAAGATTAGTCTACTATTTTTCCTAGAGCCTTATACTGGTCGAGTTTGACACAAGCCCCGAGGTTACAGGCCAGCTGCAAGTCTCGGGAGCCTTTGTCAAACTGTTCCAAACGCATGTAGGCGTCTCCTCTATTAACATAAGCTTCAGCAAAGTCTCCCCTGAAGACTAAAGCTTTTGTAAAGCTCACTATGGCTGCTTTATAATCAAAATTAGCGACGAGCACAACACCCTGATTATAAAAAAACTCATATTTCTCCCCATTGAGCTTTATTGCATTTGCAATGTCGACCAATGCGGCTTCATTATTACCGTTTGAATGTTTGCTTACACCTCGATAACACAAGGCTTCTGCTGCCCTGTATTTCTTATGAATGCACAGGGTGAAATCTTTAATGGCTCCTTGATAATCGCCTATTTTCTCATTAGCCAGACCTCGGGTAAACAGTGCAGCGGTAAAATTTTTATCGTACTTCAAAGCCTGATTAAAACAAGCCACTGCTGTATCATAATCCTTTTCTATAAAGTAGACGACACCTTTACCGTAATAAGCCTGGGCATCTTTTCTATTCTGTTTTAATATTGCTTCATATACTGATAATGCATCTTCATACTCTTTTAGTTCAACCAGAGAAAGAGCATAGTTATGCTGAATCTTGTTGTCTCCGGGAGCCATGCGTACAGCTTCTTCAAAAACATCAAAAGCATCTTTAACAACACCAAGCTTCAGCAACAGTCCACCTTTCTCATTTAAGAGTGCTGCAGACTCGACGCCTTCATCAAGAGCAACCTCAACGATCTTCAGTGCTCCGGCGTAATCCTTCGCGGCCCGCTTTTCTTTTGCTTTTGCCAGCACTTGGGAAACACCAGCAGGACCAACGTCTAAATTCTGAGAATTGGTTTTCTTTACACAACCAAAAGCTACCAAGAGAAGACACATCATTAGGGCTATGCGAAAATAAAATTTAATCCTGATCATAACTTCACTCATTCCTGAAAACTTTCCAGATTAACACGCCCCGGTTCACCCTTGATCCCCGAAATAGGTGGCAGATAAAATGAATATTCATCCACATCACGACGAACCTGTATCACACAACTCTCAGCAAGACCGCTTGGGTAAAAACGTACCCTGAAATCCCTTTCACGCTTGTCATCAACGGTTTGGATTGATGTAATCTCATATTCTTCCGGCAGATCACCCTTATATAAGCCGGAAGGCTGCAAGACTATTTCCCCGCCATTCTTCATGCTCAAGGTCTGAACCTTTCCTGTAATCATAGAGATATATCGCGCCTGCGATACGCCATCAATTAACCTACTCTTGAAGTCGGAAAAAGCCCCCTTCCCGGAATCAACATTCAAGGCCGGGATGGCCAATCCCAACAAAATGGCCATTATGGAAATAACGACCAGAAGCTCAAACAGGGTGAACCCTGCTTGAGCTTTACTTTTATTTAGTTCCCTCACTCTTGATATCCGCATCATTTCCAGAGCCGCCTTCTTTGCCGTCACCGCCATATGAATAAAGCTCAAACGGAGAATTAGATCCGGGAGCAATATATATGTAGTCGCCTTCCCAGGGATCATTGGGCACTTTGTTCAGGTACCCGTTAGCAGGATAGCTTTTAGGAACCCGGCCCACAGAAGGCTTGGAGACAAGGGCCTTAAGCCCCTGCTCAGTAGTAGGGTAATAGCCGTTATCTAAGTAAAATTTCTTCAGCGCGGTCTCAATACTTTCCATTTCAAGCCGGGCTTTGACCACACGCGCTTTCTGCGGTTCATCCATAAACTGCGGCGCAACCAGTCCGGCAAGAATACCAAGAATAACAATAACAATCATCATCTCAAGAAGGGTAAACCCCTTTTCAGCGCTCTTTCGTGATTTTCCATATTCTTTATCAGCCATCTGTATGCCTCAATTTTATTAATTATTATTTTCAGTTCTATCACCAAAAACACGGCGATACTTATTACCTCCCAAAACAAAAATCAACTCTTCTTTACCTATATGAACGAGTCTTAAATTGCCAATGACATCTCCCTTTCGCATAAGCTGCTGATTTAAAACAGCAAGGCTATCTTCGGGTGTTTCACTATAAGCAACAGCCCCGATCTCTATGGCGGCAATTTCAGGGGTCAATGCCCCGTCCAGAATTTTACCGGAAATTTCTTTAGAAGCAGGTTTCGATGCATCCTTGCTTGCGGAAGCCTTTACCGCGGCTGCCTTAGCATTTTCAAGCTGCTTCACTTTAGGATTTTTGGCCGCCTGACCACTTTTCTTAACAGGCTTCAGAGGGGCAGAAGCAGAGTTGCGCTTCAGCGAGATGACCAGATCAGTATTCTTTACCGATTCTTTTGTCGCCTGCGCTTGAACGGGTTTAGTTACATTTGCCTTTCTCCCGCGCTCTGACTTCCTGACCTTGTCGGCAGCTTGTTTTGCTAGTTTATCTAATGTCGCATTCTGGGGTGCTGCAGGCTTTTTAGGGGTTGTAACGTCAGTGCCTTTTTTCGCTTCGATCACAGGGACAACCAATGCTGCTTTCTTTTCCTTAGTGGCAACCGGTTGCCGCTGATCAACTGGCTTTACCACTGCAGCCTCAATCTGCCCGCCTTTCACATTCACAACAGTCTCAGTTCCATTCGACCCACTATCCACAACCTGCGGAACGTCTACAGAAGCCACACTGCCGTTACCTGGCACTTTCGGTGCGGAAACAGAAACATTTTCAGCTGCTGCAAACTGCTCCTTTGTCTCGCTCGACTTCATTTCAGCCGGGACTGCAGGACTTACAGACGCAGGAACTTCATCCGTGCGGCCTTCTGCTTGCGTACTTACTGTTGATTCAGCAACTGAACTTTTCAAGCCTTCGGACACCCCGACCACGTTTCCACGAAGCTCATTACTGACAATCTGCTTTTCTTCTGCTGGCCGGAAATAGGCCTGAAGATCATCATAATAGGCATAAACCGAATAGCCGCAAAGCAGCAGAGCCAGTACCGCCAACACAGGCATACTGGGCATGGATAAATTACGTTTACGCTTGGGCTTGGAGTCAAAAAGATTGGTATACATCCCATCTGCAGCCAACTGCTTGACCATAGCCGGGGTAACCTTTTTTCCACCGGAAAAAACAATCTGGTCCAACAGATGGGAGCAGGCATGGTTGATCAACCGGGGCACCCCGCCACTGAGTTTCCAGACTTCGGTCAGAGCACGGTTGGTAAATTCAAGATCCTCCCCGCCGGATGCACGCAATTTAAAACGCACATATTTTCGGGTGTCATCCAGGCTGAGCGGAGAAAGCTCGCAGCGTATACCGATACGCTGGTTAAGGGCTTCCAATCCCGGTTCCATAAGCCGGTCTACAAGCTCGGTCTGGCCCACCAGCAGGATCTGGACAATGGGTTCATCATCCTCGCGCAGATTGGAAAAAACCAGAATCTGGCCCCAATGAGATTTGGTTAGCAAATGGGTTTCGTCAAAAATCAGAACGACCTGCTTCCCTTCCTTGTGCTTTGCGGAAAAGAAAGCGGTCAACGCGGCAATGCCCTGCCGCAAACTCTGCGGTGGCTTCAGCCCGAAACTTTTACAGAAATGGCTGACCTGTTCCATGGGTGAAAGGAACGGGTTTCCGATTTCCGCATAAATAAATTTATCTGATTTCTGGCGCTGAATAAAACGGAAAAGAGTTGTCTTGCCGGTGCCGATCTCCCCGGTAAGCATGACCAGCCCACAGCGGGATTCAAACCCCACTGATATCCGATGCACCGCCTTCTTATGGCTCTCAGAAGGGAAAAAAGAAAAAACAGTTGAGGAATCCCCAAATGAATTGAAAAGTTCGGAGATATTGCCCACTGCTGTTAACCGTCTACCTTAATAAAAATAATATCAACGTCGAAGCGACCGCCCTTGTCCTTTTTTATACGCAGATGTTTGACCGAAACAACCCCGCCTTCAACTTCGGCACTGTATAAAAAGTTGACAAAATTCTTCTGCAAAATTGATTTGAAACGGACATAAACTTCTTCCTCTGTCCTGCCGTCATCAAGTTTTTTTGAAGACGGACGCATGAAATCGACTTTTGCACCTATATTCAATTTGCGGGTGATGTTCTCCAGACGGGAGAAAAGATTGACGCCACCTTTTTTACTGCCAATACCTGAAGCTTCTTTCCTTAACTTTTGGTATTCGCCAGCCAGGCGGCTGACCTGCTCAAGCTGCCCCTCGACAATATGCTCCTGCGCGGTAAGACTTTTGTTAAATTTATACACCGGAATGATGGCAAGCTGGACGACAAGAATAACCGTTAAACCGGCAAGCCCCAGCATAGCTCCCCGATTTCCCCGCACATAAGCAACAGCCTTGGCCCAGCTATCCTGCAATTTAGAAAGGTTAGAATTCATCAGCCCTATCCCTCCAAAGGCTTGCGCTGTAGTTCAAGGGTAAAACGGACTTTCTTGGTCTTTTTCTCTGCGGCTGCACCTTTAATGCTAACCGCACTAAAAAAGCCGCTCTTTTCCAGCTGAATCCTCAGCGACTCCACATCCTTGAAATTATTGGCCAGCCCGGACAGAGAAAGCCTGCGCGGATCAAGAGTTAATTCAGCAAAACTTATCGTCAAACCATTATTAACAGCAGCATGAACAACTCGTAAGACCTCAATTGCCGATCCGGCCCCGCCGGAATTATTGCGCAACTTGCGTTTAAGTTCATGAATTCTGGTCTTGAGGATACTGACCCGCTGGGCATGGGAAAAGCCGCGCTGGGCACCGGGAATATTTTCAGAAAAAACTTTCTCAGTCAGCGCTTCGGTGCGGCCTACAATACTGGACTTATGGTAAAGATTCGCTCCGAAATAAACCATGAATCCCAGAAAGAGCACCGCCGCCCAACCTGCAAAATATTTAACCTGTTTTGAACTTCCGCTTGCTGCATAAGCTTTGTCTTCTTCAGCCAGAAAACTGAGCCGTTCCTTGCGCTCCAGATTGAGCAAGCCATAAGCCTTGAGCGCATTTCCGGCTTCGTAATTATCTTCAAACAGAGTCAACAACTCATGCGGTAACAACTTGACAGTACGTACGCCCAACATTTTTTCAATCAAGCCTTCAATGCCTGTAATTTCAGCACCTTCACCGCAGATAGAAATCAAATCAGGCATGAACCCGCTCTGCTCATTATATACCTGCACGTAATTGAATATCTGCCCGATCAGACGAGACAAAGCGGCAATAGCGGCCTGAGCTTCAGAACCGAGTTCCTCCTGAGCAAAATCAGTAAAAAACAGCAGACGGTAAGCGGCATCAAAATTTAAATCAGATTGCTCCAACAGCTTGATTACACTTTCGGTTCCCTGCAGGATCAAATCCCGATTGCGCAACAGTCCGTTTTCCAGACTGAATATCCCAACCCGCTCCCGTCCGAAATCGAGAATCAACTTTTTCGATTCTCCTTCCAGAACGCCGGGCAGGGACATCACAGGAGTTACCCCCTCTACAATCTCCGAGAGTCGCAACCCGTTTTCTGCAAAAACATTTTTCAGATTCAGAAGCAGCTCATCTTCCACACAGCCTGCGGATATAAATGTACCCTTGCCGACTCTGGGGCCGAAAATCCAGTCTACGTAAAGCTGCTCCCGCTTGATGGGCAGAGACCGTTCAAGCTCAAAATCAAGAGCTGCTTCGATCTTTCCCGCTGCCCTGAAAGGAAAATAGAAACTCTTCAACAGAACGGAACGACTGTCCAAAGCAATAAATATTTCCGGGGAATTCATTTCCTCCCGGACAATATAAGCAGCGACCTCGTTAACGAGATCAACAGGATCATCGGACCCGAATCTCTTAACGAGTGACTCTTTATATTCAAGATTTTTGCCCTTGCCGACTGATCCAAGCAGCACCAGATCCCCGTCGCTCAGATCAACGGCCAGCCGTTCAACGCTCATATCTGCACCTAATAACCATACTTTTTATACTTTATGCGGCCCGATTTTGAATCGCCCTTAAAAACTTCCATCAGCGAGGAGCTATAGATACCGTTATTAAATTGAATTGTCACTCTAGCTGTTTCGGAACTGTATCCAACTTCCGGGATATATTTTTTATACGTTGCGGGCTGCTGCGCGGCAAAAGCTTTAAACCAGCCGGTATTTCCCTTGTTGTCCGCCCTTCCCGCGACTACATCGTCATAAAAATTCAAGCGGTCATCCTTTGATAATTCCACAGGCACAAAAGCCATGACCACTTCCCGTTTCAGGGTATTGATATTCATGGGCCCGTCACTATACGGAGTAACCAGATCCTTCAGGCCGGGAATTGTTCCGCTACCATGAAACAGGGTTCCGAACTCTTCATCGTTCAGCCAGCCGTCGGGCCTGTTTATGAGCAACAATTCATCCAGCGTGACCATGGGCCGCTCCGGCATGGTAAAACCCGGATCAGCGGAGCGATAATCATCTTTGTCGTTGTCGCAAAGAGTTCCATTGCCCGTCCAGCAGCAGACTGAATCCACATAATTTCTGGCGTAACCTTCGGTGTCTGAACTGCCAAACCCATGGGCATCACAAAGATTGACCAACAATCCGGTCAGCACATTTTTCATTATGGTCGCATTGCCGCTATGCATATTGATGGGAAACCTGCTTTCTTCATCTTCAATCTTCCCAGATAATTCCCCTGCCTCCAACAGGCTTGAGGTATTAATTAATGTCGAATTAAAGTTTTGGGCCAGTTCAATAAAGGCGGTACCGTTTTCCCCTGCCGCGTTGTGCTGAAAAAGTCCCTGAGCGGTTTCAGCTGCGGATTCAAGCAGAGCCGTCCCCGCATATGTGTTTTTCAGATAAACGGCCCCGGAATAATCATAGCGCGAAGATTTGATGATATCTGTAGCGATTACAGCCACAAAAAGCATGAGGATCAGGACGATTAAAAGAACCACTCCCTTTTCATCCTCTCTATGTTCAGACCGGGCAAATTTATTATTCATAGGCTGTCTTTAATCCGACTTTTCAGTAAGCTCAACAATCGCCGGGTTAACCGGGACGAAAAGCCGATATTCCCTGACATTTTCCACGTCCAAAAGAGAAAAGACTATCTCTATGGACTTGGCCTGTAAAATTTCCTCATTGCCGACAGTCATCCCCGATCCCGCCTCTTCGACTTCAATCTCCACAGACTTCAATTTTTCGGAAATCTTCAATTCACGAGGTTCCCAATCGCCTTCCAGATGAGCGAATTCACGGTTGCTGCGCACCAGACTGAATAATCCTTCATCTTCCTCTTCCAGCTTATATTCAACATGATTCAAGGGGGAGGCTGTTGCATTCTGAGCGTAAAGGTCATTGGTGGTAGTAAAAGTCAAAAACGTATCCCCGGCAGAAATCTCCCCGGTGGACATGCTGAAATTCATGGTCGAATCATCCGAATCCGTTTTAGTGGAGTTGCTGACCACCAGCGAACTCAGATCCTTTTGCAGAATGCTCAGAAGGACCCGGCCTTCCTGATTGACCAGGACCTCGGAATCAACGGCTATGGAACTATCGATCACAGAACGAAAAACAGCGGACATGGCCGTTATCACTATAACAGACAGGACCATGGCCAAAAGAAGTTCCAACAGGGTAAATCCCTCTTGACCATTATTATGCGCTTCATTTCTCATTTTACATTACCTGCAAATCCAACGGTTCCGTTGAAGACAAAACTCCCGATAATAGCGGGCAATTCATGCCGAGCATCCCACACGGCAGCGTGCCCGCAATCTTGCAGAACCACAATACTTGAATCAGGTATAAGCTCGTAAAATCTGCGCCCTGCCTTATTAGAAATAATTCGGTCCTCAGCCCCCCAGAGAATAAGTGTCGGGCACTTGATGCCGGGCAATACGGATTCAAGTGCCTGCGCCGCATAAATATTCTTTCTGAGCAGCTCTTCACACAAAGGACCGAGCTTATCCATATCCTTAAGCATGGGAGAAACCAGAAAATTAGGCACAGGCGGCTTGGGATAAAAAATATTATTATAAAACCAGATGCCGAAGTCATCCTTATGTGCGGCAATGGACTTCAGCAAAGATTCAGTATCCAGTCCGGCGGAATCAATGAGAACCAGCTTTTCACATTGATCAGGATGCTTCAATGCCAGCCGCGCAGCCAGCCATCCGCCGACAGAAAGCCCCGCCAGCGAAACCTTCTCAAGCTTAAGCTCATGCATAAGTTCGGAGATCAGCCGTTCATCCTGCTCAAGGGTATAGCCGGACATATTACCTTCCACCAGATTGGCGAGCAGCAGGTCCGGGGCCACTATATTATATTTTGCAGACAACTCGGGAAGCACTGTAAACCAGCTGCTCCCGGCCTTGCCGCCCAGACCGTGCAAAAGAAGAATTGTCTGCTCATGCCCTCCGTCAGCATGATAAAAACCGATGGAATAATTTTCTGTCTTGATCTGTTTGAACTCCGCCCCATAATAGCCCCAGTAGGAACGAAGGACGAAATTGAGAAATCCCTCAGGATTCAGAAGAATGGCCAGAAGTGCCAGTAAAGGAATAAGGAGAAGTTTTTTTTTCACAACAGACCGGAATAGAGCCGATAAAATTTATCCGCTGTTTTGCTGATAGTAAAATTCTTTTCCAACCGGATTCGCCCGGCACGCCCGAACCGGGCGCACAATTGCGGATCATCTCTCAACTGTTTGATGGCTTCCGCCAGAGCAGCGGAATCCCCGACTGGAATAGTAAGTCCGGTTTCTCCTGCACGGTTGACCCAGCTTGTGGCCGAGCCATTAATCTCGGTGGTTATGAGCGGCCGCCCGTAAAACATGGCTTCCAGCAAAACCACTCCGAACGCTTCACTGCGCTCGACCGAAGGCAGGCAGAAAGCATCGCAGCAGGCCATCAGCAAATGCAGGTCATGGTCAGTAAGCCTGCCGGGCAGGACAACCTTGTCCGCAAGCCCCAGCTCATCAACCAATTGCAAAAGTCCGGCCCGTTCCTCACCGTCTCCGGCAATAACAATCTTAACGCCTTCAAGCCCTGCTGCCGCCTCAATAAGATAACTGAATCCCTTATAATGGGAAAACCGTCCCGCAGCGACCACCAGAAAAGAATATTCTTCCCCGGTCCACCTGCGTTTGGTTTCAATTAGTGCAGTGTCCGGGAGCTCAGCCATTCT
Source organism: Desulfovibrio sp. JC022 (assembly GCF_010470665.1). Lineage (NCBI taxonomy): Bacteria > Pseudomonadati > Thermodesulfobacteriota > Desulfovibrionia > Desulfovibrionales > Desulfovibrionaceae > Desulfovibrio > Desulfovibrio sp. JC022. The sequence goes on from NZ_VOPZ01000018.1 coordinate 29,554, forward strand.
TGAGAAATCAAGCCCTAGGGGAATCACCGAGCACTTGTGCCGGAACTCCTGCAAGGGAGCGCTATGCTCCAGATAAGGTGTAGAAGTAGGTACAATGGCGGCGGCCTTTTTCAGCAGGGCCCGTTCGAAAAAAGCATAGAATTTATATGCCGCCCGACAGAATTGTTTATCTTCAGGAAAAATAACGTCCGCATGCCAGTGCAGGACAATCGGAATATCCACTTTCATTAAGAGAGGCCAGAAAGCTGAGACATTGGGGAGATGGACATGCAGCAGGTCATACCTGCCGCTTTTTAATTCCTTATGCAGCTTGAATGGGAACGAAGGCGATATTGGCGCATAAAGCAGCTCGCCATAGCTTGCGGAAAGAACCTGATTTATACTGCTCCCCGGATATTCTTTATCCCCGTGGCTGAGCACCGTCTCAAAAACACCACGCCCGGCGAGCTCTTCAACAAGATCGCAGGCTATGTTTTCAATTCCGCCGGGATAGGGCGGGAAATATTTCGAAAGATTAAGGACTTTCATCTACTCTTCTACAAGAAATTAAATTTACTTACTGAAATACATGTAATCCATCACCGCAGAAACATTGATCTGTTCTTCCTGCACCTTAACCTTAAGCACGCGGACTCCTTCGGTCGAAGAAACAAGGGTTTCAGATGTCCATGTATAATTGTCATCGTCGCCGTCAAAAACACCGGAACTTCCGTCATACGATGCCAGTTCCTCATCCGCAACAATCTGGTAGAGCTTCTTCTGGGCCAATTCATAGGCATGCCTGGAAGCTTTTACCTTGATAAATTCATCGCTGGTATTTTTAACCAATTGCACGGCAGTCAGGGACATGACCGAAATAACAACTATAGCGGCCATTACCTCCAAAAAGGTGAACCCACCCTGTCCTGAAACCTGCTTCATCTGAGAAAATCCTGCCATTGCAACATTTGAGGGATTAAAAAAGCCGCCAGTTTTAACGGGAGCACCTAACACTAACGACAAGCAAAGCTATTAGAACACCCGGAAAGTTTAATCAACAGATAAGCCAACACCTTCATGTTCAGCCTTTTGAACCGGGACAATTGACATAATTGATTGGCAAAATAGGGAGATGGTGTTATTGGCAGTGTATAAATTAATTTAGGGGTAAATTCTCATGTTCAAGAAAAAAGTCATCTTTTTAATAAGCACCATACTGATACTGGCAAGTTCTTCCGCCTATTGCGCCGAAAATGAACTCTTTCCTTCCAGCGAATTTAAAATCGGCTACGAAGGAATGTATATGTATTACGATGAGCCCAATATAATGAATGAACGGGGCTACTTAAATGGTGGTTTTGCTTCCTGGACAGGATATTTCAGCGAATACGACCTGATGGCCTCCATCGAAGCAGAAGCGGTAGCGGGATCCATGGACTACGATGGCCGCTACTCCAATGGTGACGACCTTGAATGTGACACCGATGACTACCTGATCACCGGGCGCGCTCTTTTCGGTAAAGGATACGAATTCGGTGACACCGGCCTGACTCCGTACATCGGTATCGGCATCCGCCACTGGTATGATAAAATCAAGGCTCCCGGCGGCTATGAACGCTACATTACCCAGTACTATCTCCCCATAGGTCTCAACGTTGTAAATAAGCTCGATGACAAATGGTCCATCGGAGGTACTCTTGAAGGCTCCCTGCTTTTGGCCGGACGCGTAAAAAGCAAGCTGTCCCAGGTTGGTACTGGATATGAAGACGCTGAGAACGATCAGGATTTCGGTTCCGGCGGCGGTGGCAGAATCTCTGTTTTTGCTGAATATGACCTTGATGGATACGCATTAGGTGTTGAGCCTTACTTCCGCTATTGGTATTTCTCCAAATCAGAGAAAGACTCAGCACTCTGGGGCGGAACAACCAGTAATGTTTATGAACCAATGAATAAATTTTATATGGGTGGATTCAGGTTGTATGTGAAGTTTTAGAGCACTCACAGATTAAAAAACTAAAACAGGCAGCCTGCACAAACTATGTGCAAGCTGCCTGTTTTAGTTTAGAGACAAAACATTTAATATCAAATTGCCGGGCCCTTTCAACACATTGCTCTTTCATTTCAGCAGCCCTTGCAGAATCAAGAACATTCACTGCCCGCACAATCTCCCCTACTTCGGGCTCAATAAGCAGTCCGGTCTTCCCATCCAGAACAGTTTCAAGAACCCCTCCTTCTTTAGCCCCGATCACCGGCTTTCCCGCTGCCATAGATTCAACCGGACTCATGCCAAAATCTTCATCCTTAGGCAGATAAATAGTCGCAATGGCATTACCGGTTAGTCTTACAAGCTCAGCATGAGCTATCCAGCCGGTGAAGGTTATATTCGATGCATTTGCTGCCAGCTTTTTCAAATTTTCCAGTTCTGCTCCGCCTGAAGCAACAATAAGCTTCTTATGCGGCATTTTTTTAAACGCAGAGACGATAAGATCAACCCGTTTGTACTTTTCAAGTCTTGCTGTTGAAAGATAGTAATCATGCTGGTCAATCCACTTAAAAACTGAAGTCTCTACAGGTGGATGTATAACCATAGCGTCCGCGTTAAGATATTTTTTAATTCTTAGCCGTACATTTTGCGAATTCGCAATAACGGTATCCATCTGCGAAAAAGCCCTCTCATAACTTTTTCTGACATATGCAACAAGCATCTTGAAAACGGGACAGGCAAAAAAAGGAATACTCTCTAAATAGTGATCATAAAGATCGTAGGCAAAACGTGGAATTGTATGGCAGTAAAGAATCTTTTTGCCTTTGCTCTGATTTTGCACTGCGCATGGTGCGTATGACCCGCTATAAATAACAAGATCGCAGTTGTTCAAAAAACGGGTCTTTGTCTTAAAATTATGTATTCCTTTTAAAGCATTGAATGGCTGACAAGTACTAAATCTACCTAATTCAATAACGTCATCTTCTTTTAATCCTCTAAAACTATTTTTATTGACGAAATCTACACAAACTTTTGATCCGGCAAAAGCATCCTGCATGACAAATGTGGTTTTTTCCGCCCCCCCCATGCAATAGAGGAAGTCGTAAAGTATGCATGTGTTGTGATTGGAATTCATTTACTTATAGTATTGGTTGGAGGAGCCCCCCATCCGGGAGCAGATCTTTGCTATATCCCCATTGGCTTGCTGCCGTCAAAAGCAAAATACGAACGGTGAGGGGATTTTGTTAAATCGTAAATTTAAGGGGTCCCCGTTTCAATATCAATATAATCCATAGGAGTACCACCAACCGAAATATTTTCAAAGTTTGCAACAGCCACAGAAGTATGCCCTGCGCCCGCTCCATCATAATCGCAATACAGGGTGTCGGTTCCCATATCATAAGTAAATGTCGCGGAAGAGAAATCACTGGCAAAACGGAGCTTATCGTTTTCCGTATTAAAATTTAAATCAGCGATGGTATCGCCAAATTCAGCAGTGCTGGCAAAATAGAAAATATCATCACCTGCACCGCCATCAAGGTAATCCGCGCCATCGCCCCCTACAAGGGTGTCATTGCCCAGCCCGCCTATCAAGGTATCTGCACCGGCGTTACCATATAAGGTGTCATTTCCATCCAATCCGCTGACCGTATCATTCCCGGCAGCACCAGTCAGAAAGTTTGCAACAGAAGAACCTATGATCTCATCAGCGTGGGCACTACCATAATAGCCCTCAATATTAGACAGAATGTCATTACCTTCAGAACCTGTCGCTGTCCCCCACTCAAGATTGACATAAATACCTGTGGTCGTGTTTCCGTAGCCGACTTTATCGAAGCCGGAGCCTCCATCAATGGTATCGTCACCTTCAAGGCCGTAGAGATAGTTATCAGCGTTATCCCCGGTGATATTATCATTATATTTAGAGCCGTTCACTCTTTCAAAACCACTTAAAATATCATTGCCGTCCGCTCCGGATGACGTACCAGCAGCAAGGTCAACGGTAACGGAGCCATCCGCATCGGAATAAAAAACACCATCGTTATTATTGGAACCGCCGCTAAGAGTATCGTCCCCCTTACCGCCTGTGATATAAAGGGTCGCACCAGTCACACCGCTACCGTCAATTACATCATTATAGGCTGAACCGGTGATATAATTGAAGTTGCTGAAAGTATCCCCCCCCGCAGCTCCGGTAGCAGTTCCGGCAGCGAGATCAAGCTGCACGCCACCGTTTATGTTCTCGTAACTCAGTCTGTTATTATCGCTCACTCCCGTGTACGCATCATCTCCGGTAGTGGCATAGAAAAAGTTAAAATTGGAATCACCTATAAATGTATCATCATGGCTAGACCCTGAAAATCTCTCAATACCGTCAAAATTGTCGCTGCCGGCTCCGCCGCCAGTTGTCCCGGCAACGACATCCACAGTCACACCGGTTCCGGCAGCACCGAAATCCAGTAAATCCGATCCCGTACCACCGGAATAGGAGTCCGAGGAACTGTCATCGTAAAACGTATCATCGCCATCTCCGCCGGAAAGAGTATCGCTGCCCGCACCGCCGGAAAGGGTATCGTCACCGCCCTCACCGTATAAATAATCAGTGCCGCTGCTGCCGATAAAACTGTCCGCGCCATCGCCGCCATAGACGCTGAATGCGTCCATGTTGTTGCCCTGCACATAACCGGAAAGGTCAAAAGTATCGCTGCCGCTGGTATTGGTTACCGAGATCCTTTCCGTTCCGGAAAAATCACCGTATACGGTCTGCAGGGCCGCAAGTTGGGCGGTATTAACTGTCAGGGTCACATTCTGGCCCAGATTGACCTTTTCAATGTTCGACCAGGCTTCACCGGCGGATGCATCTGTGGAAGAATCAACTTGAATGTAGTCAGTTCCGCCACCGCCATCGATGACCTCACCAGCTTCTACTTCTCCGGAATTCAGATAGAAATAATCTGTGTAAGAACCGCCGGTCATGGTATCTGCACCGGTACCGCCGTAGAAATGGTTTGTATTGGAAGAAGCGGAAATTATGTCATTCCCGGCTCCGCCGGACAGGGTGTCGTCGCCCGCACCGCCGGAAATGATATCGTTGCCGCCGTCCCCGAAATGATCACTGCCGACACTGCCTATGAAGCTGTCCGCGCCGTCGTCGCCATAGACGCTGAATGCGTCCATGTTGTTGCCCTGCACATAACCGGAAAGGTCAAAGGTATCGCTGCCGCTGGTATTGGTTACCGAGATACTTTCCGTTCCGGAAAAATCACCGTATACGGTCTGCAGGGCTGCAAGCTGGGCGGTATTAACWGTCAGRGTCACATTCTGCCCCAGATTAACCCTTTCAATACTCAACCAGGCCTCACCGGCGGATGCATCTGTGGAAGAATCCACCTGAACATAGTCCGTGCCGCCGCCGCCATCGATGACCTCACCGGCTTCTACATCACCGGAATTCAGATAGAAATAATCAACGTAAGAACCGCCGGTCATGGTATCTGCACCGGTACCGCCGTAGAAATGGTTTGTATTGGAAGAAGCGGAAATTATGTCATTCCCGGCTCCGCCGGACAGGGTGTCGTCGCCCGCACCGCCGGAAATGATATCGTTGCCGCCGTCCCCG
>NZ_VOPZ01000019.1 GCF_010470665.1 Desulfovibrio sp. JC022
CGTGTATGGCATAGGCTTGACTTACTCTTCATTAAGCCTCTCCTGTGCTCACTTTGAGCAACTCATCAGGGGAGGCTTTAGTTTATTCCCGCATAAGTCAAACTTTACTGGTCCCCCGGCAAAGCCGGGGGGTTTCTCATTGGACTAAAAAGACCAAAGCACTTCCCTGAGGGGTACGGTAGCAGGAAAATGCTCTGGTCTTTCAGAAAACGATATACACAACAATTGCGATTGAAAACGATTGTCTATTTCGTGTGCTTTGCGTTTATTATAAGTCAAAAGCCGGAGTCAAGTATTTAAACTGTAAGCAGGTGCGGCCCATGAGGCCTACTCTTCCTTCTTTAACGAATCGATCAAATCATCAAGTTCTGCTGCCAGTTCTTTAAGAGCCTGTGTCGCAGAACTTGACCTGGACATAGTCTCAGCCATATCCATAGCGGAAGTGTTTATGTTCTCGGTTGCCATGCTGATATTATCCGCTGCAACAGACTGCTCATCCACTGCCGAAGCGATTGTATGCACCTGCGTGTTGGACTCTTCGGCGTGCTTGACTATTTCACGCAAAGACTGCTCGGCATCTTCTGCAAACCCTGTGCTTTTGGCCACTGCCCGCTCGGCACTTTCCATGCCTTTCATGTTTTTGGCCGTACTCTGCTGGATAGCCTTAATGGTATCGCCTACATCAGTGGTGGCATGAAGCGTTTTCTCCGCCAGCTTGCGCACCTCATCAGCCACAACAGCAAACCCGCGCCCGGCTTCGCCTGCACGGGCGGCCTCAATAGCCGCGTTAAGGGCCAATAAATTGGTCTGGTCCGCGATCTCGTTGATCACAGTCATAATCTGCCCGATATCATCAGCACGGGAACTCAGATCCTCAAGACTTGTTTTAAGCGTGTCAGTCTCGGTCCTGACTCCGAAAATAGCCTGCCTGGCATCATCCACCACCTCGGCCCCGCTTCTGGCAGTACGCATGACCTGATCCGCACTTTCCGCCGCACCGGAACTGTTGTTGGAAACTTCCTGAATGCTGACTCCAAGCTCGGTCAATGCAGAGGAAGACGAAGCGGTCTGCTGCTGAAGCTCTTCCGAACCGGCAGCCGCTCCGGCTATCTGGTCTGACAAGTCTTCCGAAGCCCCGACCAGAGATTCCACAATCCGCTCAAGGGAAGCCACAGCCCGGAGAATACCCTCTTTCCGTGCTTCAGCCGCCTTTGCTTCAGCCTCCTGCGCTCTGGAAAGAGCCTTGCGGGCAGACTCGGCCTCGCCTTCAGCCACGGCAAAAGCCTTGGCTGTTTCGGCATTGCTGCTTTCAATAGCAGTGAGCATACTGTTGAATGAACCGGCCAGATCACCGAGTTCATCGGTGCTTTTGCTTTCAAGATGTTTAAAATCTTCCCCGCCGGAAGCAATGGAATCGCCGACCCGTTTAATATCCCGGACAATTTTCCTGATCGGGCGGACAACACCAAACATATTCAACGCAATCAACACAAAAGAAACAGCAACAGCCAGTACGGAGAGCAACCACATAAGCTGCTCCGCAGCATGCTGCGCCTTTGCATAATCCCCGGCACTCTCTTCCCTGATGGAGGTGCCCAGATCACGCAGCGCGATCTCCGCCTGAACCATCTGGGCCATGGCTTTGTTCATATTGCCGTTCTCGGCAAAATATCCCTTGAAGGAGTTCAGGTAATCAGCAGTTAAATCCGTCAATTGCTTAAAAAGCTTGGCTTCACGACCATTAGGAAAGGTTGCGGACATCATAGGCAGACTTTTGCCCATGGTAGCTTCCTTGTCGATTCCAAGCAGTTTTCCCATATCAACAATAAGGCCGCGTCCACTGTCTTCATCTTTGTACAGAATAAAATCCTTGGCCATTTCCTGAAAGCCGAGAGGTTTGTTCAGCAGGATGGCGGCAATCTCTTTTTGCTCTGCAAGCAAATTCATTTCCACCATAATGGACTGCAACACAGCCGCATCGCTATGCCCTGCAGCCTGTTTCTTTTTCAGCTTCCGTGATTTTCTGGCTACAGCCTTGTTCAGAGACTGGGCTTTGGCGAGAATGCCTATAGAGGCTTCCCGTAGCCCCCGGACCATTTCAGTTCCTTTCTTGAAATGAGACTGATAGGAGATAAAAACTTTATGAAAGGACTCAAATGCCGCTTTGTATTTTCCGGCAGCCAGTGCATCAGCCCCCTGATCCTGTTTTCCGCTGATCAGAACTATCTGCCCTTCCAGATTCTTGAACAGCTCGTCATACTTAAGAAGAGGTTCCGGGTGCTTACCGTCTTTGCTCACAGCAAAAGTTTCGCGGTTTATCAGCCAGTCAAAGGCTGCGGACTGAGCCTCCTGCCCGGTTGAAATAATTTCATCCAGAGAACTGCGGGCTTCCATTTTTTGAGAAAGTGTATGCAGACTGTAAAGTCCCATTCCGCCAAGCATCAAAGCACATGCAAGCAGGACGGCGAAAGCACCGGTCAATTTATGGGCAAGTCTTAATTTAAACATGCTGGAATCTCCTATAGCTCCGAAAAGCAAACGACACTCATTATCAGATTCATTACGTCATTGAATCCAAAAAATCAATATTTATGCATTATGCAAATAGCAGGGAAAGACTCAGTAAAAACATAATTAAATTCAGTAAACAAAAATCTGATTTCACCCAAAAATTAAATTTAAAAATATATTTTTCCCTTGACATTAACCTTGATAATGAATTTCATTGTCGCCATGTTCGAAGCAAATGAAAAAGCCCAGTTCAGGGGGACTACCAGCATGAAAAAAATCGCTTCCCTCCCGTTAACCGCTGTTGCCGAAGCACTGGCAGGAACTGACGGATATCTGGCGGTGGATGATTTCTTCAGTCGGGCAAAGCCGGATTTTCCTGATGTCGATCACGAAGAGATTCAGCGCGTGCTGGATTTACTGGTCGCCTACGGCATGGCCCGCCGCCTTGATTTCGGCTGCGGGGTATTTTTGTATTCAAAAAAACAGGTAGAGGAGCCCCCCTTCTTTCCAGTCAGTGATGGTGGTCCGTTTACGATTGACCGCTCAAATCAGAAACAGGCTGTAACTAATAAAACCGTAAGTTTCTACCAACCGTTAAAACGTTTAACCATGCTGTTCAAAAGGAAAAAAACGTATGGATCTGGAACTCATGCTTGGTCTTCGTGACCATATAAATATTGAAAAACATACTCCGGGCAGCTTGAAACTTAAATTCGGCATGGAGCTGATCGTTAATCCCAAAGTGGTTAAATATGTAAAAGTCAACGGTTTCGGACCACCCAAGGGAGAGGAGATGCCCGGCATGACCGGAACCACATTTAATCCGCTGACCCGTTGCATGACCATTTCCTATGATGAAGAGATCCTCAAACCGAAACTCCTGCAAAAACTTTTCACCTGTGAATGCGAAGATGAATTCCAACACGCAGCACAGGAACTGGCCGATGCCGCCCATTTTGATCTGGCTACTTTCCTGCACTGATTAAAAACAGGGTCAACATTTCCAAATTTCTCAGTAAGCCCTCATCTCCTCACTGAACCATCCCTGCGGAAACCCCTCCTTAGCGGCCATCGGCACTAAGGAGGGGTTTCCATTTTTTCAGTTTAATCTCCGAAGTCCACCAGATTGAACTTTATGGAGGATACATCTTCCATAAACTCCTCTCCGCATTCCATGGCGGTTTCATTCTCTTCGTGATAACGCCAGTTAACTATAACTTCACGCCCATTTTCAGATTGCTCATCCAGCAGGTCGAAGAAATCCATAAAGGTCTTGGAGGACGAGCTGTTGAAATATAAAATCTCCATATCGAACATTATTGGAGCATGTTCAGCATTTGCGAAATAATTTTCCAGCCATTCAAACATGGGTTTGTAAAACGCCCAGCAATTTTCCGGGTATGATTCACCCCGTATTTCAAAGATATTCCTTACCGGGTCCAGATTAATTGCCGGAGACGATTTTGTCCCTTCGACCATATATTTTTTCATTTTTGCCATCCTAAACAGTCACGACTTTCATCATGAAAAAAGAATTTTCACCATCTATGGGAGTTATTGAATAGTCCAGAGGGCGGGAGGATTTGCGGGCCATATCTATAAAACCAAGCCCGGCACCTTTCACACTGTCGGGGCTCTTTTTCTTCCTGCACTCTTTATAGTAGGCCTTCAGCTCATCCTTGTTCATCCCCTGGAGAATATCAACCCTTCTGGCGATTTCCGTACTCTCGGCAGTTTTCACCCGGTTGCCGCAGGCGATATAGTAACTGCCGTCTTCCTCCTCGTGGCCGACCATGAGTGTTCCGAAGGCTATTTCGCCGTCGAATCCTTTATTGCCTTCAATCCTTTCAGCGGAGTAACGCACGATGTTCTGCATCTGCTCCACCAGAACGGCAAAAACCCTCTGCACAGAGCCCATGCCGGTTTCATCCGCACGCAGCTTGTCCCGCAGCAATTCGGCAATCCCTTCAACCACAGTCTGTGAAACCGGGCCGTTGAAATATAGGATTGTCCCCTGTTTCTGCATTTCCTGATAATATGAATATAATTCCATAGACATTTTCAGCTCCTGTCAGATAATTTCAAAGCCCAGAACGGTAACATCGTCCCGGCGCGATTCACGGCCCTGGTAGTCAACCAAAGCCCTTCCAAGAGACTCGCCCTGCGCAGCAATAGACGAATCAATATTTTCCTCAAAAAATCGCATCAGTCTGCGCTTTCCAAACGGGAAACCCTTTTTCCCGCCTATCTGATCGGTAATCCCGTCAGTGGTCAGGTAAAAGCGCATACCTGAATGCAGTTCCAGTTCATGATCCGTAAAAACAAAATCACGGGGTGAGCGGACATAGCCAAGCCCGCAACGATCTCCCTTAATCATCCGGACACCCTCATTGTCCGCAATGTAAAGCGGATTGTTTGCCCCTGCAAAAATCATTTTTTTATTTACCGGGTCCAGATAGCAAAGAGCGCAATCCATACCGTCATCAGACCCGGACTCTTTATCGTGCTGGCCGAGGGCTTCCTTGATCTGCCTGTTCATGTTGCCCAGAACTTCAGCCGGGCTGGCCGATTGCACAGTGGACGAACGGTCTAAAAGCGACTGCACAATCAGGGTCATGAAGGCTCCGGGAACACCATGCCCGGTACAATCAACAACTCCTACAAAAAAACCTTTCCCCCATTCCTTGAACCAGTAAGAGTCGCCGCCGACACTGTCACGCTGCTGCCAAAGCAAAAAACTCCGGGGTAAAGACTTTTGCAACCCCTTGATACCGGGCAGGAAAGCAGTCTGAATAAAGCTCGCGTACTCAATACTTTCATCAATCTGCTGCTTGGCTTCAGCCAGTCTGCTTTTTGCGTCGGCCAGTTTCCGCTCTCTGGCCGCAATGGCATAGCCCATCCAGAACATGTTGCGCTTAAGATTGATGAAATCATGACCTTCCACTTCTGCGGGAGGCTCTTCAACAAAAGAGTAATCTCCCCCTTTAAGCCTGTTACAATGGTCATTCATTTCATTAATGGATTTCAAAGCCACAATGCGGCTTATCCAGCGGGAAAAAGGAATCAACAACAGGACCGTGAGGCTGAGAATGCCCATGAGCACACCGCTGGCATATCTGGCCCCTTTCATTTCAATCGCTATGAGCAAGCCAAGAGGCCCGAGAATGGTAAATAAAAACATAATGATGAGCATCTTGCGCTGCACGGACCAATTCATCAGGTAATTCAAAAAACTGACTAAATGACTCATTGCGGCTGGACCTCCCCGCCCGCTTCGCTTTGTACAATATCGTAAATCCGGGTGCTGTTGTCCCGATACTCCTCCACGCGGTCTCTCCCTTTTTTCTTGGCGGCGTAAAGGGCGATATCCGCGTTCTTCATGATCCGTTCGAGATCATCGCCAAGGCACAGAGTTGAAAGCCCCATGCTGATAGTGATGCTGAATTCATCTTTTCCGGTCTCAATGACAGTCTTACGGACATTTTGAGCCATCCGCCCGGCCACATTGCGGGCTTCGCCCATGCTTGTCCCCGGAAGCAAAGCAACGAATTCCTCGCCCCCGATCCGGGCCACCAGATCAGTCTCACGCACTGAATCGGACATGATGCCTGCCAGCTCTATCAAGACCTTGTCGCCGACATCGTGTCCGTAGCGGTCATTAACTTTCTTGAAAAAATCCACATCGATAAGCAGCATGGAGCAGGCTTCCATATTGCGGATGCTGCGCAGGACCTCCCGGTTGCCAAGTTCCATGAAATAGCCCCGGTTCCAAAGTCCGGTCATGCTGTCGGTACGGGCCAGACGGCAGAGTTCTTCCATCATACTCCTGCGTTCGGTTATATCTGTGAGGACACCGACAATGCCCGAGCATTCACTGTCATCGGAATTATGCATGATGCTGGCACTTATCTCCGCCCAGATGTTTTTCCCTGCCGGGGTGCAGGCGGTAACCTCCAAACGTCTGGAAAACCCGGTCTCAAGAGACTCCTGATAGCGGGCATAATCTTTGGGATTACAGAACAGAGCTTTGATATTCTTTACTTCGTCCACAAAAGAGGCAGGACTGTCGTAGCCGAACATGGCGGCCAGAGCAGGATTGGCTTCGACAATCTCTCCGGCTGCGGTGCAGCGATAAATTCCCTCGGTAACATTTTCAAATATACCGCGAAATTTCTGTTCACTGACCGTAAGGTTGCGGTTTACTTCATTCAGGGTCATCTGCATGCGATCACCCATGGTGACCAAACGCCTGCTCTGACGAAGCAGCTTGCGGTAACCCTTGACCAGAGAATTCAGGACACCCTTTGCCGCCACCTCGCTGCCTTCTCCGTCTTTTAAGGCAGCTGCGGATTTATCGAGCAAACGCTGTTCTTTATGAAAGGGATCATTAACCATAGTCTACATACCTCCAAGGCCTGGCGGGCCTTTCCTCCTAAGTGACTATAAAAATCATTTTCATCCAGCGCATATAGCAATGCGCAAAATCAGTTATTTCAGCATACGCATCTTTAATTCATCAGCAGCCCAGTATTCTTTGATTTCCAGTATGCGATCAGAAATGGAAAGAAATGTTTCAGCCAGTCTGGGCTCAAAATGACCTTTGCTGTCGGCTATATATTCAAAAGCCTTCTCTACCGGCCACGCCTCCTTGTAAGGACGGCTGGAGGTCAGTGCGTCAAAAACATCGGCCACAGCAACTATTCTGGCAACTTCCGGTATCTCTTCACCTTTCAGATTATGCGGATAGCCGCTACCGTCCCAGCGTTCATGGTGATGCAGGGCGATCTCCGCAGCCATTTGGAACAAAGGACAGCTGGAAAGCGAAAGTATCCTGTGCCCCAGTTCGGAATGTTTGCGCATCTCTACCCATTCAGCTTCAGTCAGTTTGCCCGGCTTTTTCAAAATAGCATCAGGAATACCGATCTTCCCGGTATCGTGCATGGAAGCCGCCAGCTGAATCATCCGCTGCTGTTCAACCGGCCAGAGCACCGCTTTGGCCAAAGCTTTAGAATAATCAGCCATACGCCAGATATGGACTCCGGTATCGTCATCATTGTAATGCCCGGCAGTTCCGAGCATAAAAACTGCATCCTCCTGAGAATTTCTGATCTCCAGCACCTGCCGGTTTATACGTTCCTCAAAGGCACTCTGCTTACGGCTGAGTTCAATATGGGTGGCAACTCTGGCCTGAAGCACGGGCGGAGAGATCGGCTTTGCAATATAATCCACTGCACCGCAGGCAAATCCTTTGGCCTCATTATCTTCCTGCGTTCTGGCGGTGATGAAGATGACCGGAATCTTCGCCGTGACTGAGTTGCTCTTAAGCCTCCTGCATAGTTCATATCCGTCCATGCCCGGCATCATTACATCAAGCAGGATGATGTCCGGGGTAAAATTTTCCAGAAGCTCCAGACACCTCTGTCCATCCAGGGCGACCTGCAAACTGTATTGATCCTTAAGAACCTCAACCATCAGGTCGATATTGAGATTATTGTCATCAACTATGAGTACCGCAGGCTGTCCGTGATCTTTGGTTTTCAATGCAAAAATTTCAGGACATTCCTTTTTTTTCAAAGCCATATTCATTTTACTCTCTCCATATCAAAAAGCTTCCGGTCGATAACACCAAGCAGTTCAGTCCCTTTTTTAAATTCATAGCCGGAGACATGCTTAAGCAGATTTCCCAAATCTCCGGACAGACTCTCAGGCCAGCGCAGACTGCACAGTCCGTTTATTTTTTCCATACTCTCCACCGGAGAACCTTTAACCAGAAGCGGTTCCATTTCAGCAAGCCCACTACGCAGTTCTGCTATATCGATCAGACCCTCCGAAAACTCTGAAACAAAAACCGAACTGCAATCTGCTTCTTCCACCCGTAATGTCTCAAGCCCCTCCATCACTTCAGCAAGCTTTTCACTGAACTGGGCAAGTTTCTCCTGCGTATCGTCATCTCCATGAGCGATTGCCAGTTCAAGAATCCCGGAAGATTCAGCAAGATCAGAGGCACCCAACATCGCAGCGGACCCTTTGATGGTATGAGCCAGCATCACGGCTTTCTCCCGCTCGCCGGAATCCAGCAATTTATGGAATTCCCGGTCTGCATGGGAAAAATTCTCGCTTATGTCGGCGAGCATGCGGCGATACAATTTTTCATTGCCCCGGACACGCCTGAGCCCGACAGCGGTATCAATTCCACTGATGCTGCAAAATTCCTCTACGGAATCCGAAACGTTTTCACGCACACCGGACTCCCATGATGGAGGAGGGGCTGTCTTTACACTGACAAGACCGGAAAGAACCCTGAACAAATCTTCAGGATCAAAAGGCTTGGCAACATGCCCGTTCATACCCACTGCCGCACTGCGGGCCTTATCCTCGGTCATGGCATGGGCGGTCATGGCTACAATGGGCAGTTCCCGGAATCTTTCCTGCTCCCTGATGCGCGTAGTGGTTTCATAGCCGTCCATCACAGGCATCTGAATGTCCATCAAAACAACATCGACATCGTGCTTTTCCAGAAATTCCAAGGCCTGTCCGCCATCCTCAACTTCATGAACCCGCACCCTTGTCTCGGCCAAAATTTCCCGCACAACCGTCCTGTTTATTTCATTATCTTCCACAACTAGAACACTGGCCCCTTCCAGATACGGAACCGGGACAGTTGCGCACTCTTCCTGCAAAGCCAGCATTTCATGCCGGGTTCCGAAATTCGCCACCAGCAGCTCCAGAAGCAGTGCCGGATTCACAGGCTTATACAAAAGACCTATAAAATCGTACTTATCCATTCTCTCAAGAAGGTATCTGTCTGCGTATGCGGAAACCAGCATCATGGCCGGAACCTTGCTGATGCTTTCGTCTTCTGAAATTTTTGCCGCCAGCTCAAGACCGTCCATACCGGGCATGCGCCAATCTATTGCCGCTAATCCAAATGATTCCCAGTCAGGAATGTTGCGCAAAATCTCCAAAGCCTCATTCCCGGACCCTGCCGTAGTAACCTCCAGACCGGCCTGTTCGAACATCTCCCTGAGAATGGAAAGTGATGTGGGGTTATCATCCACAATTAAAGTACGCAGTCCCTTAAATGAACTTTCCAAATATTCTTTTTCTCCTTCCTGTGCGACTACATCAAAATCCATTTCAAACCAGAAAGTGCTGCCTTCGCCATAAATGCTGTCCACCCCGATTTCACCGCCCATAAGCTCCACAATCTGGCGGCAGAGACTGAGACCCAGCCCAGTGCCGCCGAACTTGCGGGTGGTGGAAATATCTGCCTGCGCAAATGGCTCAAAAACAGCGGCCATCTGCTCCGGGGTCATGCCGATCCCTTCGTCCCGCACTGAAAAACGCAGCTTTACCCGTTCATCACTGCGCCGGACAACCGCTATGCCCAGCAGAATCCCACCATGCTCGCTGAATTTAACGGCATTGTTGCACAGGTTTATAAGTATCTGGGAAATGCGCAGAGGATCACCCCTCAGGGTTGCCGGAACGTCCTTGGCAACATCGATCAGGAATTCAAGCTTTTTCTCATGGGCCTTAAATGAAACTACGGTCCAGGCCTGTTCCAGAATGTGGTCAATACGAAAGCGCGTTTTCTCTACACGCAGCATTCCGGCTTCCACTTTGGACAAATCAAGAATATCGTTAATGATTTTAAGTAGTGAACGGGCAGAACCGTCAATCTTTTCAATATAATGCCGCTGAGAACTGTCAAGATCGGTTTTGGAAACAAGGTAGGCCATTCCAAGAACGGCATTCATGGGGGTACGTATTTCATGGCTCATATTGGCCAGAAAATCGCTCTTGGCCCTGCTGGCCTGCTCTGCTGCTTCTTTGGCATCATGTAATTGGGAAGTGCGTTTGCCGACTTTCTGCTCCAGAGTGGAATTCAACTCCGCCAACTCCGCCGTGCTTCTGTCTAATTCTTCATACCTTTCACTTAGTTCCCAAACCATATCCTTGATGGAGTTCTTAACGCTGACAAACTCCTCGCCGGGACCGGTTTGAACATAGGCAGTCTTGCCCTGCTTCACTTTACGGGCATAATTCTCAATAGACTTGAGCGGCAGAATTATGACCCGGCGCAAGCTGAAATAGAGCAAAAAAATTAAAAACAAATTCGTGATAACTACCCGCAACGCAGTAGCAAAAAAAATTCGGCGTAATTCTTCGTGGATAAACTGATCCGTGGAACAAATTTTAAGCTTCGCAATGGGTCTGCTGTCCGTCCAAATGTCCCGTTCCGTGCGTACATGTTCAAGTCGGCACCGGCTCTGCTCTGAATCGACAAACAGTGGTCGCCAATTGGAATCACGCCTAAGGGTCAACAGCTTATCAGAAAATTTCAAACGAATGGTGCAGATCTGTTTTTCAGCCATTGCCGCCAGTATAAGTTTACGTACCATCCCCATATCAAGCGACCACAACGGCTCAGCCAGAGTCATGCTCAGGTTATCCGCCAAAAAGACCTGCGTATCCTGCAACCGGGAATTGCTCTTCTCTCGCAAATCCAGATAATCAAGAATACCGAACAGGCTTAAGGCTACCGTTGTAGTGGAAACAATTATCAGCACTACAATTCTGGTCACGGAATATTTTTTTCTCATAACGGCACAATGCTATCCAAACAGCAGACAACTTAAGCCTGACTGAACAATATTCCTCCCTGTATGTTTAACGGTTGATACACCGCCTTCTACTCCAACCTTGCCTAAACATCAATCTAAATGATAAGGAATTTCAAAATCAACACAAAATCATATGAGAGCAGCCCTGCTGTAGAATAAATACTTTCAATATTATGTAGCGGGATATTAAACTCCGGACTGAAAACACAGGGGAGCACTTTCCATGAAAAAGCAAGACCGTCCAACTGTAGACCCCAAAAGCATATTACTGCTGTGTTTCCTGCTGTCTGCTCTTTTGTTCTCATCCCCGGCTCCTGCCGCAGAACCTCTGACCATAGCCAGCAGCCATTGGCCTCCATTTGCCAGCACAATCCCCGGTCAACCCGGTTTCTTCAATGAGGTGGTCACTGAAGCATTTGCCATATCCGGCATGGAGGTCCGCTACATAGAACTCCCCTGGGCCAGATGTTTTCAACAAATCAAAAGCGGAAGAACTTTCGGTGGAATCCCGTTTACCAAGACAGCAGAACGTGAAGAATTCGCACTGTTCAGCGATGCACTGTTCATGACCCGCAATCCAGTTGTATTCAATAAAAGGCTTAATCCCGCATATGACTATCAAGGACAGGAAAGCCTTAAAAATTACCGACTGCTGGCCCTCCTTGGCTGGTCCTATCTTGAAGCATGGAAAAAGGCAGGCATTAAATATAAAACGGTCAAAAATCAGGACTCAGCCTTTAAAATGATTAATCTCGATCGTGCTGAGCTGACTGTTTTTGATGAATTCGCAGCAAAGGAATATTTCAGGAAACACCCAGAAATGGGAAAGAACATAGGACTTTCCCGGACCCCATACAGCAACAACAAAATGCACCTTATGGTCTCCCGAAAATACCCTGAAGCACATGAGCTGGTTGATACTTTCAACACAAATCTGCGCCAGCTGAAATCAACAGGCTTTCTTGACCGGCTGGCGCAAAAATACGGTTTTCCCCTTGAACTGGTCCTGCCGCAAGAAAAATAAAGTTTTAATTCAAGACACCGGACACCTCGAAGAGCCAAAGGTGTTTATTGGAGCGAGCATGTTGACGCTTTAAGTTTAAGTAATTATATTTATATTGGAGGTGGATAGACACCTCAGGAGGAGTTATGAAAAGAATCTTTACTTCCCTGATGATACTCCTGACTTTAATTGTGCCAACTATTGTATATGCTTCATCAATTAGTTTCCTAACGCTTTCTGCTACGGTCAAATCAATCTACGATGGTGGAGGTTTGGCGAGTGCTGCGAATATTAGTGTGGGTGCTAAGATAAATTATGTAATTGAAGTTGATCCCAGTCGAACTGGATATATCACTATAGGTAATGGCAATCCTAGATATATACAGGGGTCTTACTATACGTCTTTGACTTCTGGGGCATTGGCTGGACGTACGATCAACGATTACCACTACTTGAAGAACTATCGGGATAATTTTTATTCACAAACAGGTAATGAACAGTCGTTTATGTCAATAGCTAATTGGCAGGGAGATTATGAAAGTCTGGTTATCGGTTCTGGAATTAGTAGTCTTGCAGAAGCATCTATGGGGGATAATGGGAGATATACCACGCTGAGATTTAAAGATATAACTGTAACAGATATTTCAAATGTTCCACCGGTTCCTATTCCTGCATCTGCTCTGTTGATGATCTGTGGCCTTGGGGTTATTGAGTTAGTAAGGCGTTGCAAAGGTGTCATCATATGAGAGCTGGAAGCACTGATTTAGCGAATTTTAAAAATCCATTTACAGTTGCTACCTTTTGGGTACCTATAGGGTAACAGTGAAGAGAAAAGGGTTTACATCCAGCGGATGTAAACCCTTGATATTTATGGAGCCAACGACCAAAATCAAACCGACGGCCTGCTGGTTACGAATTTTCTGGCGAGAGTTTTTTTCGCCGGAAACGCTTGTAATCCCTTGATTCATGGCAATTTCCCCTTTCTGGATTATTTTCAAAACTGCCGAAAACTACCGAGTTATGTACGCAGATATGCGGACAATTTGCGGACAGACAATAAACACAATTCATTAAATTTGATATGGGAACTTTCTGCCAATGATATCTGCAATTTAAGCAAAAAAAACTCCCCTATCGTTGACAGCTAGAAATTTTGGCAACGGTCAAAAGTCACACCTGAGGTTGAGCTTCTCTTCACTTAAAGATATCAATAATAAATTCATAAAGTTACTTGCGAAACATGGTTGAATCCAAAGCATGAGCCGCAGGAGCAATTGTTGGGATAATGCGGTTGCCGAATCCTTTTTCCACACCCTGAAAGACACAAATGATCTATCACAGAAAATTTACAAACAATCAGAAAGCCGAGATTGCTCTTTTCCAATATATCGAGGCCTACTACAATCGCAGAAGACGTCATTCCAGCAATGGCTGGCTGTCACCTGCTGAATTTTGTCAGGAAGACGTGTTTGTGGCTTAACTGGCAGAAGCTGCGGACGCTACGGACATGCTCTGGGCTGTTGCTCAAAACAAATGGGATTGGATATTCCCCTTTTTTTCAATTTCCTATACCATATCACATAATATTCGTGTATTATACTCCTAGAAACAAGTAAAAAAGGGGGAGAAGTTCATGAATTTGCTAAATAAAATTAACGTCAGCATGCGAATTGGCTTACTAGCAACAATCCTACTTTTAATGATGATCATTTCAGCGATAATGGGGTTAAAACTAACCCATAACGCCGATCTGGGATTGAAGACAGTCTACTTAGACCGAGTCGTCCCCTTAAAACAATTAAAGATAATATCTGATGAATACGCGATTAATATTGTAGATACTTCCCATAAAGTACGCAGCACTGTCCTTAGTTGGAACCAAGGTATTGAAAATCTCATAACAGCCCAAAAACGCATCAAATCTGAACTTAATACATACTTAAATACAGAACTGGTTCCCGACGAAATCAGACTGACAAAAGAACTGAAACCATTGCTAAAAAGAGCGGATGTATCCCTTGATCAATTACGATCAATTTTTCAATCCCAAGACAAACAACAACTAATTAACTATATCCAAAAAGATCTTTACCAAGCGATCGACCCGGTAACGGAAGTCATTGCCAAACTTATCGATATACAACTGGTTGTAGCAGAAGGAATATATCAACAAGCTGGAACAGATTATTCCGTCGGTTTGAAATCAATGATTGGAATTGTAGTTGGCGCCCTTGTTCTCTCCATCCTGACTACCTATCTGATTGGTCGCTCGCTCACCACTCAGCTTGGTGGAGAGCCTCGTGCAATTCAAAATATTGCAACGAAAATTGCAGCTGGCGACCTTCATGCAGCCAGAGAAATTAACCGGGACAAGGCTCAAGGGGTTAGTCGGGCCATGCTGGGAATCAATGATAGCCTGACCGAAATTTCCACGGAACTTGAAAAAACCGTGACAAAAATTAAACTTGGGGATTTGCGTTTCAGAGCTGAAACCAGCAACCTTTCTGGATTTTTTGCTAACATCATGGCCAATGCAAACATGCTGGCAGATTCATTAGTCAATTACTTAGACGATATAGGTAACCCCATTTTTTGTATCGATAAAAATCAGGATATGATGTTCGCTAACAAAGCCGCAAAATCAGCCGAGTTCACCCCGTCCCCTGAAAGCAGGAAAAAATGCATTAAAGAATTATACAAAAATCCTCAAGGCAGTCATTATGAACAAATTTTGACCGCACAGGGACTTACCTCTGTAACCACCTTAAAACCCGATACAACAGTATCATACACCGGAATTCCCATTTCAGATGACAACGGAGCACTTACCGGAGTGTTTGAAATCATTGTCGACCAGACAAAAGTCATCGGCATGCAAAGCAAAGTTTCTAGACTGGCAGAACAGGCTTCAGCCATCTCAGAAAGACTGTCCAACTCAGCAAATGCATTAAACGAACAGGTGGATGAAGCCAGCAAAGGGGCTACAATCCAGAGCGAACGAACCGCAGAAACAGCTACAGCCATGGAAGAAATGAATGCCACAGTAATAGAGGTTGCAAGAAATGCAGGGCAAGCAGCTGAGAACACAGGACTGACTAAAGAAAAAGCAACTAGTGAAGAAGCAGTTGTCAGTGAGGTGGTGGAAGCCATTGAAGGTATTCAGAAACAAACTGAATCTCTGCGAACCGATACCATCGAAATGGGTAATCAAGCGGAAGGAATTAGCAGCGTCATCGACGTTATCAGCGATATTGCAGACCAAACCAACCTTCTTGCACTTAATGCTGCCATTGAAGCAGCACGAGCAGGAGAAGCAGGACGAGGATTTGCAGTGGTTGCTGATGAAGTCCGGAAACTTGCGGAAAAAACTATGACCGCAACAACGGAAGTAAATGATGCCATAAACGCCATTCAAAGTTCCAGTCACAGAAATATATCATCCACAGAAACTACTGTCGCAGCAGTAAGCAAAAGTACCGAGCTTGCAGGTCAAGCCGGATCAGTACTTAAAGAGATTGTCGAATATTCTGACAATTCTTCAAAACAAGTCCACTCAATAGCCGCAGCTTCAGAGCAACAATCGGCCACAGCTGAGGAGATCACCAGATCCAGTGAGGAAGTGGACAAAATATCACAAACAACCAGCGCATCAATGCATGAAGCTGCAAAATCGGTTGAGGAAATAGCAGAAATGACAAAGGAACTGGATAAACTTATCCAGGCAATGGTCTCATAAAATTATACACGCGCGTTCAGATAAATAAGTATACCAAGCAATAAAGCTGTATACTAAAAATTTTGCTTCGGCCCCGCAGATTCCTGTGGGGATCTACGGAAAACGTTAGGTTATCAAGGGTAGGCACGATCAAACAACACCTGGACCAGGGAAAGGCTCTCAGGGATCACTCCATAGAACGGAAAAAATAGCACGCTAAATGACTGAATACTGAAACGATCAGTTCCCGGCTCTGAAGGACACAAATGTCACTCAAGCATACGTCGAATCTCGTCAATCATAACCTCGCAAAACGGAAGAGGTTTGAAAAAAACGGAATTGGAAACAAACGGCACTCTCGCCAGTTCTGCGGGAATCCCATATTCTGGAGAAACCGTGTAGACAATGAATTTTAAGTCAGGCCATTTGGCCGAGACATTATTGATGAATGTCGTGCCGTCCATACCCGGCAGGCGCATATCGACGATCACAAGGTCTACTCGATAGCTTTCCAGTAACTGTAATGCATCTTCGGTACTCTCGGCTTCATGTACAATAAAAATCTTCATCTTCCAGATAATCTACAAGGCTTTGTCTGACATGGATTTCATCATCTAGGACCAATATTTTGTGTGGCATCTTATTGGTCCTTATCCCGCAATTGGCAATTTGATGATAAAACGCGTCCCAAAACCGGGAAATGAATGGACCTCCATGCTTCCTCTATGCTGGTCGGTCACGATGAAATATGATACAGACAAGCCTAGCCCGGTTCCTTTCCCGATGGCCTTGGTAGTAAAAAAAGGCTCCAGTATGCGCTTGCGGACAGTTTCATCCATGCCCGGCCCGTTGTCTTCGACTTCCACTATGGCCATATCCTCTTCCTTTCGTACCCTGAGAGAGAACTGGGGAACTTCTTCACTATACGTTTTTTCAGACATGGCCTCGGCACCGTTTTTCAACAGGTTCAAAAAGACCTGCTGCATCTCATTGCTTTCGCAATATACAACCGGGACATCTGGAGCATATTCTCGCACGATTTCAATCTTTCGAAAATCGTATTGCTTCTTCAAATCGTAATCGCTGGCGACCAGCTCCAGAGTGTTGTCCAACAGCTTTGCCAAGTCATGAACTCCGAAGTTCTTTTCGCTCTTGCGACTGAAATTCAACATATTGCTCACGATCGTTGCCGCACGGTTGCCGGACTCGTGGATGCCGTCGAGCATTCTCGGGATGTCGCGTATTTTCAAGTATTCCCGAATCTTTTCTAGCGAAACGTCGCAGTCCTTCGCGGCGGCCTCGTTTTTTTTGAGGTCTCCAAATATACGTTTCGTGATGTTTTGGGCATAGCCGATGATCGCCGCCAGGGGGTTGTTTATTTCGTGGGCCATGCCCGCCGCCAGACCGCCCACGGACATCATTTTTTCGGACTGTATCATCATATGCTCCAACCTTACCCGTTCGGTTACGTCGTCAATGCGGATGACTGCGCCTTCGGTGCCATTGATCACCAACGGGTAAACCGTAATGTCCTCATAAAGGGTCTCACCGTTTTGTTGTCTAGCTACTTGGGGAGCGGATTGGACTTTTCGTTTCCTCATGGCTTCGAATGCCCGTTTCATCTCAGTGGAAAGGAGTGGGGCCACTTGTGCCAACGACCGTCCCAAGGCTTTGTCCAGAGGCACGCCCGAGGCCTTTTGCGCCGCATGATTCCACTGGGTAACCAGCCCTTTGGCATTCACCCCAATAAGCTGGGAGGGCATGGAGTCTATAACGTTGGACAGGTAGTTGCGCAGCCTCCGCAATTCGTCCTCTGATCGCTGGCGCTCGGTGACGTCCCGAAAAACCCCCTCAACTCCCGTGGGCTCTCCGGTCGCGATATCGCGAATGAGGCGGGCATTGCCTTCCGCCTGAATGGAGTCACCGTTTTTACAATGCAGCACGGTTTGGAATATCGAAATTCGCTCTTCACGAATAATAGATTTCACGAATTCCTTGTATTGCGCGGAATTCGTGAAAAAATTTGTGGCTATACTTTTCCCGACGAGTTCATCAGCCGATTCGTATCCCAGCAGACGCACAGCCGAAGGGTTGACCAAAATCAGTTTACCGGTCATGTCAGAACGGTAGTACCCGTCCATAATGTTTTCGAAGATGCTGCGGTAACGCTCCTCGCTGACTATGAATTTCGTTTCGGCCCGGAATCGTTCGGCTAACTCCGCAGTTAGCTCTGCGGTTTTCTTTCGCACTTGACTCCGCAGGAGCCAAGTCCACAATATGAAAAAAATTAAAAATACGACAAGCGGCGTCAAAACCCAAGCCGCATATCGTGCCATTTCCCGATACACGGACGTATGTTCGTAGATGCCGAACCATTTTTCATAAATTTCGTCATATTTACCTGAATTTTTGATGATACTCAGCCCTTCATTAAGCTGGTCTCTAAGCTTCAAGTTACCTTTTCGTGTGGCAAAACAATACTTCCCAGGCCTGATGGGAGGCCCGACGGTAATGATGTTGGAGATGCCTTCTTTTTGAACCCAGAACAAATTTTGAAGCTTGCCAAGCAAGGCTGCATCGTATTGGCCGGAGGCCAAAAGCTTGAGTGCGTCGACTTGGGACTCGACGAGGACGAGTGTGGTGTCAGGGCAATTATTTGAAGCAAAGTCGTGCATGATGTCGTCCCGTTGAACAAGGATTTTCTTGCCAGCAAGGTCTTCAAGGGTGCGTATGGAGGAATCCTCGCGCACAAAGATTGCGTGAGAAACAATGATATGCGGCGTTGAAAATTCGACAAGTCGTGCGCGGTCCGGAGAATAGTACATACCAGTCAGGGCATCTATTTTCCCTTCCTCCAACTGGCGGCGAACTTCGCTCCATGGCCCTAGATTGATTTTGATTTGCAGCCCCATAACCTCGGCAACGGCCTGCATAATGTCCACATTGAATCCCGATGGGATGCCATTGTCTAAGTATTCATAGGGAGGATAATTGAAATCCCCCCGAACAATAAGACTATTGGCCTGACCAGTTGTGGGAAAGGCAACAAGCACCATTGCGACGACCATAACCAATATCAAAAAACGGTTGCGAAGATTCAAAATCATGGTTTGTTCCTAGAGGTATCTATGCCCTATGCCTTATCCCATTTTAAAAACTAATTTAATTATACTAGCTTAAAGTCATAATACCCCCGGCAAAGCCGGGGGCTTGAAATTTGTGAGCCGCTCAAAGCGGCTTTAAGAMCCCCCTAAAGGCGGAATTTCAGTTGCTCCAACCGCTTGTCATCTTGTTCTTGTTTCCTGATGTACTCGCGGATTACTTTCTCATCACGCCCGACCGTAGACACAAAATAGCCACGAGCCCAAAAACTTTGCCCCGCATAACCGCGTGCCAATATTTTGAACTTCACGAGCTATGTTAATTGCGCTTTTTCCTTTTATAAATCCAACGACTTGCGACACGGAATACTTTGGAGGAATTGCAATATAAATATGCACATGATCTCTGCAAAGATGTCCCTCTATAATCGTACTCTCACGTTGCTTTGCAAGTTTATGAAAAACATCACCCAGATACGTTCGTATTTTGCCAAACAAAACTTTTCGCCGACACTTGGGAATCCAAACTATGTGATACTTGCAGTCCCATCGTGTATGGCATAGGCTTGACTTACTCTTCATTAAGCCTCTCCTGTGCTCACTTTGAGCAACTCATCAGGGGAGGCTTTAGTTTATTCCCGCATAAGTCAAACTTTACTGGTCCCCCGGCAAAGCCGGGGGGTTTCTCATTGGACTAA
>NZ_VOPZ01000020.1 GCF_010470665.1 Desulfovibrio sp. JC022
CTTGCGCCAATTGTCTACCTGTTCCTGCCAGTAAATTTCCTTATCTGCTCTACTTTCAATGTTGTCGGGCATAAAATCTCCTTTTTCATTGAGGAGTATGCACGAGAGGGGAAATTATGGGTAGAAGGGGCTTATGTGACCCTTACAATAATTTTCTGAACCCGTAACGGGGATACCGGTCAGCCAACTTAAGAAGCATTTCAATAATTAACGAATCATCGCGAGGCTTCGGCTCGTAGCAATACACTGAGCGACTTAAACGCAACGCACAGCATGCTTGTCGAATACTGAGACAAAATTCGTTACGAAGGTAGTTAACAAGCTCACGTTTCTCAGCTGGCTTTAAAGCTTTTTTGCTATGACATCCTTAAGGGCTTCGTTTTCAAGACTCAAATTGGCAAACATGTTTTTGAGCTTACGATTCTCTTCTTCAAGGTCCTTCAGGCGGCGAATATCGGACGCTTCCATGCCACCGTACTTGGACTTCCACTTGTAGTACGTGGCTTGACTGACTTTGTACTCACGGCACACGTCTGCGACTTTGCGACCGCCTGCGGAAAATCATCGAAAAGGGCCAGGCAAAATCATTGAAAAGGGCCGGTTTTTGGCCGGAAATGCGACTGCCCGGCCCATTTCATGACTCTGTTAAATAAATCAGGCTGTTATATATAAAGCGGAGCTGGATAAACACTGGCTGGTATCACCTTCCAAACCATGAAGGAGGAAGATGATGCCAAGACCGAGGGTATCCATGCGAAAAATAAAAGAATTGCTTCGGCTGTGTTTTGATCACGAGCTGAGCTTGAATCAAGCAGCCCGGGCCTGCAACCTGGGTCGAACCACTGCGCAGCGTTACCTCAAACGCTTCAAGGCCTCGGGCCTGCCCTGGCCATTGCCGGGAAACATTGATGATGCCGCCCTTGACTCCATGCTTTTCGCGCTTCCTCCAAACGAAGAACGCCGCAAGCCAATGCCCTGCTGGGAAAAAGTCCACAAGGAACTGTCCAGAAAGGGCGTGACCCTGAAATTGTTGTGGGAGGAATACCGGCAGACAACTCCCGAAGGCTTCAGCTATGCCCAGTTTTTACGCCATTACCGCCGCTGGAACGGCAAGCTGCATGTAAGCATGCGTCAACGGCACAAGGCCGGAGAAAAGCTGTTTGTCGATTTTGCAGGGCATACCATGGATGTTGTAGATCCGGAGACAGGCGAAGTCAGCACGGCCCAGATTTTCTTGGCCACACTTGGTTTCAGCAATCTGACCTTTGTCCGGGCTTTGCCGAGCCAGGGGCTGGAAGACTGGATCGAGGCCCATAACCGGGCCCTGAAATTTCTTGGGGGAGCCCCCGAAATAGTGGTTCCTGACAATCTCAAATCAGGGGTGAAGAGCCCTTGCCGTTATGAACCGGAGATAAATCCCACCTACCAGGAGTGGGCAGAACACAATAATCTGGCCGTGGTCCCGGCCCGGGTGCGCAAACCCAAAGACAAGTCCAAGGTGGAGGTCGGGGTGCAGATTGTGGAAAGGCGAGTCATGGCACCGCTTCGCAACCGGCGATTCTTCTCTTTTGATGAATTGAACGCGGCTTTGGCAGAACAGTTGGCGGTTCTCAATCAACAGACATTGTCCGGGATGGATGTCTCCCGTCTGGAGCTGTTCAAGAAACAGGAACAATCGGCCCTGGCCCCTTTGCCGGCAGAAGAATACGAACCCGCAGCATGGAAGAAGGCCAAAGTACACCCGGATTACCACATTGAAGTGGACAAGCATTACTACTCGGTCCCTTATTCTCTGGTCTATAAATATGTGGAAATCAGGGTCGGGAAACGAATAGTGGAGATCCTCCATGAAGGGACCCGGACGGCGTCACATCGCAGAAGCCGCAAGCCTTACTCCCACACCACCTGCACGGAACATATGCCCAAGGCCCATCAGGAGGCTTCGGGCTGGAATCCGGGACGTTTTCTGAACTGGGCCCAGAAATTCGGTCCGGCAACAACGAACATGGTCAAAACAATCCTCGGCGGGCGCAAGCATCCTGAACAGGGTTTTCGCAGTTGCCTGGGGCTATTGCGTCTGGAGTCCAAATATGGCGCGGGCCGTCTGGAAAAGGCCTGTGAAAGGGCTCTCCATTTCAACTTGGCGGGCCGCAAACCTGTGCTCGATATACTCAAGAAAAATCAGGACATGCTGGATCTTCCACTTGAGGAAGATCTGCCGCTGTTTACCCACGCCAACATTCGCGGCGCGGGATTTTACCGATAAAGGAGGTGAAAATGCTGCTGTATCAAACCATGGAGAAACTTTCCGAAATGAAGCTGTCCGGCATTTTGGACGGCCTCAGAGAACAGGTGGATGGAGACGGTTATGCCGATCTGAGCTTTGAGGAAAGGCTGGGCATGCTTGTGGACAGGGAATACGTCATGCGCGAAAATCGGCGCATGACCAGACGGTTCCGCGAGGCCAGGCTGAAACTGTCCGCCCAGGTGGAAGACGTGGATTTCCAGGCAGCCCGGGGGCTGGACAAGGGCTACTTTATGGAACTGGCACAGGGAGGCTGGATCAGCCGCAGGCACAATCTGGTCATAGCCGGTCCCACAGGAGTGGGTAAGACCTACCTGGCTTGCGCCCTTGCCCACCGGGCCTGCCGGGAGGGCTACCGTTGCCTGTATACCCATTTCTCGGATCTGGTCAGGGAAATGTCTATCAGCAACGCCTAGGGAGAACTGCACGCGCTGACGCGTAGGCTGGATAAAAGAAATGTCCTGATAATAGATGACTGGCTGCGTGAGCCGCTCACCGTGGAGCAGTCGAGAAATATTCTGGACCTCGTGGACGCCAGGTTTCGAGCCAGGTCTGTGCTCTTTACTTCTCAAATACCGGTGAAAGACTGGCACGAGCGGTTCCAGGACCCAACTCTGGCTGATGCTGTGCTCGACCGGGTTGTCCACGACTCACACCGCATCGAACTGAAAGGAGACTCCATGAGAAAAAGAACTTCAAACTTGACGTAATGGGCCACTTGATGAATTGAAAAAAATACCAGCACCGCTAAAAAAACAGGGTGGCCCTTTTCATGATTTTGCCCGGCCCATTACATGATTTTTCGCAACCGCCTTCGGCTTCTTTCAGGATCTTGATAATCTGGCTTTCACTGAATCTAGATTTCCGCATCGAAACAACCTCCTTCATGGCTGTCTTTATCAGAAATCTCTACTTTTCGCTGGGACTAATATACGGGAGGGCTACAGTACTATATACCTTCATACAGTGAAGGAGTATGAGTGGTGGAAAGATAAATTCAAAAAGTGTGGATTTTCTTTTGTCCAAGAGCATCAACTTCTTGTTGATGATTTTTGTCGCGGGTCAGGAAATGGTCGATTTGACTGGAACGTTAAGACGAGCCCAGAATTAGGTTTTCATTTTGTGGCCCAAAAAACGATATCAAAGTAGAGTCTTGACTAGGTTCGAAAGATGTTATATGTGTACCTGTCGGAGATTTGTGTTTTTTTGTAAAAAAATTTATGGAGAATTGAACATTCTTAAAAAAAGAAAGTATTATGAGTGATTTTGATTAGTCTGTTGTGTTTAATGAATTTTAACGGCGAGAGTACTGATCATAGCTTCTTGTGATGCTTTGCCGTTTGCAAAGCTCGTTTAGCATGAAAAAGTTTTTAACTATGAGGAACTGTATGAGAATTCTTGTTACTGGTGGTGCAGGATATATTGGCTCTACTCTTGTGCCTATTTTACTTAGCAAGGGGTATAAGGTTACTGTTTTAGACAACCTGCTGTTTGGCCAGGCTCCATTGCTTGATTGTTGCCACTATGAAAAATTTACCTTTGTTAAAGGGGATATCTGCGATTATAGCCTGGTGGAGAAGTTAATGGCCAAAGCGGATATCATTATTCCCTTGGCTGCGATCGTCGGTGCTCCTGCGTGCAAGATGAATCCGACTTTGACTGATCTGGTTAACCGTGATGCGCATTTACAAATTGTGAAGATGCTGTCTAAAAATCAGCGTATTATCTTTCCGACCACAAACTCCGGCTATGGTATTGGTGAAAAAGATGCATACTGCACAGAAGAGAGTCCGCTTCGCCCAATCTCTTCATACGGAATCACAAAGGTTGAGGTGGAAAAGGCATTCTTGGACACTGGCACTGCGGTGACTTTCCGCTTGGCTACCGTATTCGGTATGAGTCCGCGTATGCGTATGGATCTGCTGGTGAACGATTTCACTTACCAGGCATTTAAGAATGGATCTGTCATCTTGTTTGAGGATCATTTCCGCCGTAACTATATCCATGTACGTGATGTAGTAAAAGCTTTCCTCTTTGGTATTGAACGCTACGACGAAATGCAGGGTGAGCCGTTCAATGTAGGCCTGTCTTCTGCCAACCTGACCAAGCGTCAACTGGCTGAGAAGATCAAGGAGCATGTGCCTAATTTCTACATCCATTCTGCTGCCATCGGCGAAGATCCGGATAAGCGCGATTACCTGGTCTCTAACGACAAGATTGAGGCAGTCGGCTGGCAGCCGGAGCATGATTTGGACATGGGTATTAAGGAATTACTTAAGGGTTACAAAATTCTTAAGCCAAACCAGTACGCAAACGTATAAAATAAATAAAGGGCCAGTTTTCTGGCCCTTATTTATTATAGATACGTTGAAAGAGGATGCATGAGCAAAAGGTTTGTGCTTGTAGACCACTCGCTCGTTGGTCATGGAGGGCATCACTATGATTATGCTTTGCAGGTATTAGATTGTGCCCGCAACATGGGATACCGCACTGAACTTGTCACGAATCTCGCTTGCATTTCCAAGGAGCTGAACGGGCATCCCGTGAAAGCTTTATATGATTTAAATTTTTGGGGTGAAACAGAGGGGGAATCAAAGAAGAGCAGCTTTTTAATGAATAGCTACATTGCGCTTCGTAATGCGTGGCTTAAAGCGCGTGTAAAAAATTTGCATATGCTACTTGGTCGTGATTCTTTTTTGTTAACATCTTCTGCCGATAGTACTGGGCCATTTCAAAATGGTCTGGTCCGTATAATTCTTCGTTTTGAATCTTTTCTTTGGGTAAAATTCCCATCTGCCCTCAAAAGACATTTCTCCAAAATATGTAGCAGTATTAAGAACACACTACGTACTTCTTCCTGCTCGTATAATGGATTAAGTGAGAACCGTGATCATTTTATTTCGACGAGTTTTTTTCATGATACTCAGCGGATGATGAATTTCCTGAATTTGGATGAAAACGATGTTGTGTTCATTCCAAATATTTCAGACGCAGATTTGGAGGGGATTGAACTGTTTCTTCGGGCAAACCCGAGCTGCCGGACTCGTTGGGCTTTGTTGTTTCGTCGAAATCTTTATGAAAAGACAGAGCAGCAGTACACTGCATGGCCTGCTGGTTTCGAAGGGCTGCGTGAACTGTTCACAAAAATTGTTCAAAGTTCAACTGCGCGACATGTTTCTTTTTTTACAGATACAGAAGAGCTGACTCGTCAATACGCTTACGCAACTGGTCATCGTTTTCATACTCTGCCTATTCCACACACAAGGCCGGGAAATGAGAAATCACAAAATGAAATAGTGGTTTCTTATTTAGGTGATGCGAGATTGGAGAAAGGCTTTCAGCATCTGCCATTGATTGTTGAAACGGTAATGCGGAAAAAAATAGATGATAATGTACGGTTTGTCTTCCAGAGCAATCTAGCTGCTCTCGGCGGAGAACAAGCCGTGATTACCGCTCGTGAACAGTTGGAAGTTTTTTTCTCTGAAAAAGTGCAGTTAATCAAATCTCCACTTTCTTCACATGACTATGAATTGTTTTTGTCTCAGAGCAGTATAGTTTTGCTTCCGTATGACAGAGGCTCGTATAATGCGCGGAGTTCCGGAATTCTTGTAGAAGCGCTTGCCAATGGGATACCTGTAATTGTGCCGGCGGGGAGTTGGCTTTCCAGACAGATTTTGGATAATAATATTGAATACTATGATAAATTGCTTGAAGCAGGGGGAGGACGTAGAGAATTAGTGCAAAAGCCCGCCGTCCGTGGACCGCATGGGGCAAGATGTGGAAATGGTGGAATTTTATTAGGTGAATTTTCAGTTCAAAGAGATGAGACTCATTGTTTTGTCGAGCTTCAAGGGGCTGTGTCTGACTTGGACTTTTTTTATGAACTGGGTGTGACGATAAATCCTGCGCTTACATTTGGTAATACCTTTGTGAATGTAGCTGAGCATTCAGCGGCACATGGTAAAGCCTCTCTTATGGTTCCACTGGGAGCTGGAACACAAAAAATTTCTATTAAGCTTTTGGAAACTGCAAATTTTCCTATGGATTTATCTGTAAAAATTAGTTTTGTGTCCTTACCGGAGTATACTCCTGTCGGCAGGGGCGGCAGAGCTTATTCAAATATTTTGGAGATTCCGGATATATTATTGGAAATGATAGGGAGCCTTGCTCATTATAGGCAGGCTACACAAAAAATGGCGAAGACTCTTTTACATAACCACAATGCCGAAAATCTAGTGACTAAGATACTTCAAGAAATTGGATAAGTAATTCTCTGGACCGCTGTTTTCTGAGGTCCGTTTAATACCTTTTTATTTGCTGATATTTAGTGTATAGAAAGGTTCTTTTATTAGTCTTTTAATAATGTTGTTTCTGGGGAACCAGTTTTGTACTGGTATGGCAGTATTTGATTACTCTAGTTGTTTGTTTGAAAAATGCACATTTCCTCTTTTTGTGTATTTGTTGAGTGTATGTGCTTTCTTTGTAAGAACTTCAGGCCCTGTAGGCTTTGCGGCCTTTTTCTTGAGATTGATTTTTAGCATGTTTTTAGGGTTGTTAATGGGTGGAGCTTAAAATGATTATTTCACGTACACCTTTCAGGGTGTCTTTTTTTGGTGGGGGAACAGACTATCCCGGATGGATTTGTCAAAATGGTGGTGCGGTTCTTTCCACTTCCATTGACAAGTATTGCTATATTACTTGTCGTAATTTACCTGCTTTTTTTGATCATAAATACCGAGTTGCGTATTCAAAAATTGAACACACAAAAACCATAGAGGAAATTCAGCATCCGGCAATTAGGTCTCTTTTTAAGGCTTATGAAGAAGGGCATGGTTTTGAACTGCATTGCGATGCGGATCTGCCTGCCCGGTCAGGATTGGGGTCCAGCTCCTCGTTTATTGTGGGGTTGCTGAATTCTCTTGAAGGTATGAAGGGGAATAGAGTTTCCCATGAATGGCTCGCCAAAGAAGCTATTCGATATGAGCAGGATGTGCTGGCTGAGAATGTCGGTTGTCAGGATCAGGTTGCAGCAGCTTTTGGCGGATTGAATACAATCACTTTCCATAAGGATTGTAATTTTTCTGTAGATCCGGTGATTATTTCTAAGGTTCGTAGAGATGAACTTCAGGACCATTTGTTACTGTTCTTTACGGGTTTTTCAAGGATTGCAAGCAATATCGCAGAAGCGCAGATTAAAAAAATGGATTCAAATGCTGACAGCCTGCATGCGATGCGCTGTATGGTAGATGATGCTGTAGATATTTTGAGTTCAGATCAGGATATTCGACAATTTGGAGAAATGCTGCACACATCATGGATGTACAAAAGAAACCTGTCGGATAAAGTTGCACCTGAGCAAGTTGATACTATTTACGAGAGAGCCAGAGCTGCCGGAGCTATCGGGGGGAAACTTTTAGGTGCCGGCGGTGGAGGCTTTATTTTATTTTTTGTTGAAAAGGATAAGCAGGATGCTGTGGTCGCTGAATTGTCTGATTTGGTGCATGTTCCTTTTGAGTTTGAAAATGGTGGTTCCAGAATAATATATTTTGATGGCGAGTGTGGGTAAGAACAAATGAAAATTTTACTACTTGTATCAGATTTGTATAAGAATATTGGTGGCGGACAAACCGTTTACAAAAAAATAATAGAAGATACTCCAGGGTGTGAGTTTTATTATTTTATTGAGAACGAGAAATTGGATGCACAGAGACCTGCAAATGCACATCCTGTAAAAAAAATTATCAGCAAGAAGTATTGTACATCTCGTGAACTTATCCCCGCATACCTTATAGAAAATTTAAATCAGGTTCTTCCATATGCAGAGTCTGTAGCGGGAATGTTATTTGATGTTGTTGATATTCCTGATTATTGTAGCTTTGGCTATGGTATGAGAGAGATTTTTGAGATGTATGGAGTGAAAGTCGGAAGATTTGTTTTGGCCATGCATGGCAATATTTCTGATAGCATACGTTTGAATTGGCAAAGCCAGCCTTATCTGGAAGCCAGGGAAGCTGAATTTCAGCAATTCTCCAATGTAGACGGCCTCTACGCTATTTCCGAACGCTATATCGCAGAGTGGAAAGGGAGAAAGGATAGGGATGTTGAATACATTAGCCCAACCCCCATTGTTAAAGAGTCTCAAAGAGAAAAAAATATCGCCAAGAATGATCAGAAAAGGCCTGATTTATATTGCATCGGTCGAATGGAGCGTCGAAAAGGCAACGACATATTTATTGAACTGAGTCGTTGGATTGATCCAGATTTGTACGATAAGTCTTATCATGTTGGCGATGCTGATTTTGATAATGCCGGTGTTTCAAGTACTGATCGATTGTATAGTGTTTCGGTAAACCGAGGACTTGATTTAAATTTTGTCGGACCGGTCGGTTGGGATGAGCTTGAGAAAATTTTTGCCTCCAGAGCTATGCTGGTGTTACCGGTTCGGTACGACACGTTAAATCTTCAGGTTTTAGAAGCTTTGTTTAATGGCTGCCCTGTTGCAGTCTCCAACAAAGCCGGTGTTTGTGATTATTTGGATAAGGAGTTTCCTGAAATTCCATATGTGAAGATTGATTTTGACAATATTTATGCATCTGTTGCTGATATCGAAAATATTCTGCGCAACTATGATGAATATTGTGAGAAATTGACTTCCATTGTAAATGGCCTTCCGCTGTTTACCGAATCTTTCAATATGCATCAGATTTACTCCAAAATGTTGTCTAAGCTAGCTGTTGATCCTCAGGCAATGGGAATTAAACTCAAACGCACATTATATTTAAAAGCGGGGGCTATTTCTTCGCTGAAAGAGTCCTTGCCGGACCCTGTGTTTGAGTTGCTGAAACGGACTTATTGTTTTTTTAAGACTCCCTTGCGTGAGCATGTTAAGAGGAGTTTTATCGCTCCACTGGCTTTTAAAGTACATGCCATACTGGACTATAGATCTCGCGTACAGCGTTTGCGTGATATTTTTAATATGCGGGAGAGTGGTCGTTGTGAGATATCTAATAAGCTAAATAGTTTATATGACTTAGGTGAATCGTCGCATTTTTTACGAAAGGATATTTGGCAGGCTATCGGGCGTCTTGAGCGAATTCAGGAAAACGACGAGTTTTATGCCACATATCTTATCCGTACAATGAGATCTATGGGGACAGCGGCGGAGTTGCCTGAAGTTCTTCGTGCCGTTGAGAGGTGTGGAATGCCCCATACTGCAAAGGCTTTGGATGCTATGTATGGTGATCCTGAAAAAACAGCAGAACGGGTGTACCAATATCTTAAAAGCGCAGAGAAGCGGAACATGCATAAGCCCGCCTTGGAATGCGCTCTGGAAGTAGATGAGCGGTCGTCAGAAAGTCCCAAAGTCTCCATCATTGTTTCTCTCTATAATGCTGCAGATAAAATTCCGGTATTTATGACAGCCTTGTTGCAGCAGACTCTTGTTAAGAAAGGGGAGGTTGAGTTTATTTTTGAAGACAGTAATTCTCCCGCAGATGAATATGCTGCCATTCAGAAAACTTGTGATAATCAAGTAGATTATTACTACGAACGCTCCCAAGGCAGAGAGACAATCCAGTGCGCATGGAACCGTGGTATTGCGAAAGCGCGTGCTCCCTATCTGGTTTTTTTGGGTGTTGATGAAGTCCTTTATCCTGATGCCCTTGAAAAGTTAGCAGACTTTTTGGACAAAAATACTGAAACAGATTGGGTCATGTCCGACAGTCTTGTGACAGAGGTTACACCAGAAGGAGTACTGGAACGTGATGTTATGCCGTATGCCAGATCCAGAACCAAGGATGTCGACAAAGATCATGTCTATCTTGAGACTTGTTATTTGTCATGGGTTGGCGGCATGTATAGAAAGTCGATGCATAAAAAGTGCGGTTATTATGATGAAACTTTTAGAGGCGCAGGTGATACCGAATTCAAGAATCGCATTCTTTCAAAAATCAATGTCGCCTTCTTCCCAGAAACATTGGGCCTCTTTCTGAACTACCCGGAAGAAAGAACGACAGCTTCGCCGATGGCGGAACTTGAGGATTTGCGG
Source organism: Desulfovibrio sp. JC022 (assembly GCF_010470665.1). Classification (NCBI taxonomy): domain Bacteria; kingdom Pseudomonadati; phylum Thermodesulfobacteriota; class Desulfovibrionia; order Desulfovibrionales; family Desulfovibrionaceae; genus Desulfovibrio; species Desulfovibrio sp. JC022. Next base: position 10,353 of record NZ_VOPZ01000020.1, read on the forward strand.
GCATGGTACATATATCGTTCTCTTGGCGGTGTCCGCTATGCCTTTGAGGATCGTCCCATCGAAGATGCCATTGCGTTGTTTTATAAGTGCCTTGGCTATAGAAAGTCTTACTGCGGACATATAAGTACCGATTTTGATTACGCCTACGCCTTATCTGAATATATTTCACAAAAAAATAATGACCCTCAGTGGAAAGAGTGGAATAGGGATATTTGTGAAATCAAGGAGATTCTTAAAAGTTTTGACAGCTTTTCTCAGAATGAGGCAGCTATTGTTACTCAACATAAGATTGCAAAGAAATATGCTCGATTGAAGATGTTTGAAAGGAAGCACTACAAGCTGCTGAATGGAGAGCGCGATTTGCATTACGCAGCAACTAATGACAACCGTTATGAACAGCATTCATGGATGTGGCGATCTTAAGGTTTTGTGTGTTAAATTTGAATATTTATCAAATGATATTGGGGTGTCAAAGTGAAATGTAGAGTGTGTGATTCAACCGATCTTGAATTGGTTATTGATTTAGGGGACCAGCCTTGGTGTAATAATTTTATTCCGGCTGACGAAGTCGGTAATGAACCTTTTTATCCGTTACGAGTGCAGTATTGTCATAATTGCTGTACTTCTCAGCTTGATTTTACTGTGAAAAAAGAGATCATGTTTGGTGATCATACGTACTTGTCAGGAACAACGAAGTCCCTTTCAGCGCATTTTAAAAATGTTGCGACGAAGATTGACGAGCGTTTTTTCAGAGATAAAGCTGATAAGTCTATTTTGGATATCGGTTCCAATGATGGAACGCAGCTTCAGCACTATAAAGAGCTCGGGTACGACGTTCTTGGTGTAGAGTCGTCTGTTGGGACAGCGCAAATTGCCAATGATAATGGCATTAACACATTGAATGTTTTTTTCAATGAAGAAACTATGGATGAGATAGGTCGGAAGTTTTCTGTTATTAATGCCTCAGGCGTTTTTTTCCATCTTGAAGAATTGCACTCTGTTTGTCGTGCAATCAAGCAGGGCCTGGCTGAAGACGGCGTCTTTGTCGTTCAGTTTCTGTATATGAAGAGTATTATGGAGAACTGTGCTTTTGATCAGATTTATCACGAGCATTTGCTTTACTATACATTACAGACAATCGAAGTTTTGTTGAATCGTCATGGTCTGGCAATGTTTGATGCTGAACTTGCACCAATTCATGGGGGGTCAATCATTGGACTGGTAACTCACAAAGATAAAGCTGAGACTACAGAAAAATATAAAGAAATGCTTGCAGCGGAGAAAGAGAGCGAGTGCAACTCTTTTGACCATTATGTTCAGTTCTCAAAACGTATTGAGAAAATGAAGGAAGACAATTTAAAATACTTGAAAGAAGCCAAAGAGATGGGGAAGACCATTTATGGGTTTGGTGCGCCTGTAAAGGGCAATACCATGCTGAATTACTTTGGAGTCGGAGCGGATTTAATTGACTGCCTAGTCGAAAAAAACGAGCTCCGTAGAGGGCTGTATTCTCCAGGAATGCATATTCCATTAGTTATTGAAGATGAGATCAGCGAATTGCCGGATATTTATTACGTACTGGCATGGAACTTCAAAAAAGAAATTTTAAAAAATAATGAACAGTTGGTTAAAGATGGGATTGAGTTTTACTTCCCCGTTGACCCCAAGGTGAGCGCATGAACATATTAATTACCGGTGCAACCGGATTTTTGGGTCAGACTTTGTGTCGCTTTTTAGAGAATGCAGGACATGATCTGACAAAATTGAATTCCAAAAAATGCGATTTGAGAAAGGAATCGAGTCTGTATTGTTTGGATCATAAGCAGTATGACCTAATTTTTCATCTTGCTGCATGGACTCAGGCTGGGGATTTCTGCATTCACCATCCCGGCGAACAGTGGGTCATGAATCAATATATTAACAGTAATGTTGTTTCATGGTGGAATGCTGCACAGCCTCAGGCCAAGTTTGTTTTCATGGGGACAAGTTGTGCATATGCGCCCGGAAGTAATCTGGTTGAAATAGAGTTTATGGCAGGTGAGCCTACAGACAGTCTTTATACGTATGCGATGACTAAAAGGATGTTATACCAAGGAGCTAAGGCCCTTGGTATGCAGTATGATCGTAAGTGGCTCTGTGCTGTTCCTTCGACTCTTTATGGAGCTAATTATCATACAGATGGGCGTCAGATGCATTTCATCTTTGATCTGATCCGTAAGATTCTCCGCGGTAAAAAATACGGTGAACCAGTTGTGCTCTGGGGCGATGGTTATCAGAAGAGAGAATTGGTTTTCGTAGATGATTTTGTCAAAATTCTGTGGGAATTAGTTGAAAAACAGAATAATGAAATTGTTAATATCGGAGCTGGCGAAGAGTTTACTATCCGTACTTTTGCACGCCATATCTGTGAGCATGTCGGCTACCCAGAGGATAAGATTGAATACGACACAAGTCGTTATGTGGGGGCCAAATCAAAATGCCTTAACATCGATAAGGTGAAGGGCATTATTGATGAGTATAAGCTTACTCCTCTGAACCAAGGTCTTGCCATGACAATTGATTGGTTCTTGGAAGAAAAAGCCTACGAGCTTTCATCCTAAAAGATAGAATTATTAGACGGCGACCCATCTCGCTTGCAAGTTACAGAAAAAGCCTGTTACGTTTTTTCACAACAGAATGTGAAGGAGTCAATTAATGAAAGATTCTTTAAAATTAGTAAATAAAGCAGTGGTGGCTCCTGTCTCCTCTAAAGTACGACAGGTGGTGAATGGGGTTAAAAGCGATATAGTTGACCGATTGATGCACATGGTGCGACAGGAATATACCGTAATGCCTCGTTTTGAGTTCCACCAACCGCTTGATTATAACTTGGAAACTTTTCCCAAAAAGTTTGATGCACCAGTCATTGTAGAGGGAGAGTCCCTACCGCTTCCTCCTGTTCCTGACCGAATGGGTTATTCTGCCGACAATGAAGATTATCTGGATTGGGGAAGAGAGGACAAGGAACTGTTGATGGAGCAAATCAATAAATACTTGGGAAAGGATGAAGATATTGCTATTCTCGATTTTGGATGTTCTTCTGGCCGTGTATTGAGGCATTTTTATCCAGAGTCTCAAGCGAAGAATTGGTCGCTTTACGGTTCTGATATTCAGGCGCATCCTATCCAATGGATGCGGGAGAATTTTCCTAACGACTTCAGTGTGTTCACAGGGTCTACCCAACCACACCTTCCTCTATCAGACAATTCAATTGATGTTATCTACGGTTTTAGCGTTTTTACCCATATTAAATATCATTGGGATATGTGGCTCATGGAGTTAAAGCGCGTGCTGAAGCCTGGAGGCTTGCTGATTCAAACTATCCATACAGAAAATGCGTGGAAGTTTTATTATGAGAACAAGCATGAAGCATGGGTTACAGATAACCACTCCGCAACTATGCTTGAGACAAAAGACATGCCATACGACTATTTTTATTATGGCGACATTTGTGTCAGTCAGGTGTTCTGGAAGCGAGAAATTGCCAGAAAATTTTGGGGTCGTTATCTGACTGTCCTCGATGTCATAGCACCTCCTGGAGAACGTTCTTTTCAGGATTGGATGGTTTGCAAGAAGGAAGGCTAATCTTTTTGATTCTGCCTTAATCATTAATACAAGGTGATGATTTATTTGGCTTGAAGTCCTCTAAATGTGTTCCTTTGTAGTTTTGTTTCGATGAGATGGTGAGTATAGAAGAAGTGCTGTTGCCGTGTTTTTTTCTTTTGAATGTCATATCTTGCAATGATACTCCATTTTTAATAAAGAACTACTGAAAAACAAGCAGGTTGCAGAGACGTTGAGCCAAGTCATGATGGCTGAAGTGCTCAAACAAGCATTCTATATTTACGGCTTAAACAGGGGGCAATGTCAAAGATCAAAGGGAGTTGCTGCATGATCCGCAACTCCGAAAGTCGAGTAAAGAATCTTTACAAATATTAGATATGACCTACTGGAAGAATGGGCGATTTCTGTAATATCCAATTGTATGATCCCTGGATATTCTCACTTCAAATATTATAAATGTTGCGTGGTTTAATCTGACCTGTAGGCAGTCTCGTTGGATTATATTTAGCATTGATGTGCAGGTTTGGTAGTGTAAAAGCAAATTTGAGGGGAATAATATGGAAGAACTTTTATCCGGCAATTTGATTCAGGCGATTAATTTAAAACAAGTTATAATAGGCCTCGTCCTTATTCTTTTAAGTGGAATGATTTTGGCGTGGCACTACAGAACGTATGCCCATGTTTTTTCAAATAAAAATAAAGTAGCAAGGATTTTTCCCCTCATTGGGACAACCGCTTTCTTGCTGATCATTACGGTGAAATCTTCATTGGCGTTGTCTTTAGGTTGTAAGGGTCACATAAGCCCCTTCTACCCATAATTTCCCCTCTCGTGCATACTCCTCAATGAAAAAGGAGATTTTATGCCCGACAACATTGAAAGTAGAGCAGATAAGGAAATTTACTGGCAGGAACAGGTAGACAATTGGCGCAAG
>NZ_VOPZ01000021.1:0-2500 GCF_010470665.1 Desulfovibrio sp. JC022
AGAGAAGAAAAATAAGTCGCACGATTTATTAGTACTGGTCAGCTGAATGCATTGCTGCACTTACACCTCCAGCCTATCAACCAGGTGGTCTACCTGGAATCTTTAGATGCATAAAGCATAGGGACAACTAATCTTGAGGCAGGCTTCCCGCTTAGATGCTTTCAGCGGTTATCCCTTCCGAACTTAGCTACCCTGCAATGCCACTGGCGTGACAACAGGAACACCATAGGTTCGTCCACCCCGGTCCTCTCGTACTAGGGGCAGACCCTCTTCAATTATCCTACGCCCACGGTAGATAGGGACCAAACTGTCTCACGACGTTTTAAACCCAGCTCGCGTACCACTTTAATCGGCGAACAGCCGAACCCTTGGGACCTGCTTCAGCCCCAGGATGTGATGAGCCGACATCGAGGTGCCAAACCGCGCCGTCGATGTGAACTCTTGGGCGCGATCAGCCTGTTATCCCCGGCGTACCTTTTATCCTATGAGCGATGGCCCTTCCATGCGGAACCACCGGATCACTAAGACCAACTTTCGTTCCTGCTCGACATGTCTGTCTTACAGTCAAGCTCCCTTATGCCTTTGCACTCAACGGCTGGTTTCCAATCAGCCTGAGGGAACCTTTGCAAGCCTCCGTTACTTTTTGGGAGGCGACCGCCCCAGTCAAACTACCCACCAGACACTGTCTCCAAGCCGGATGACGGCATTGGATTAGAATTCAAGACTATCAAGGGTGGTATTTCAAGGTTGGCTCCACCGACACTAGCGTGCCGACTTCAAAGCCTCCCACCTATCCTACACATGATAGCCCTAAACCCAATGTCAAGCTATAGTAAAGGTGCACAGGGTCTTTCCGTCTTACCGCGGGTAACCGGCATTTTCACCGGTAATTCAATTTCACTGAGTCTCTGGTTGAGACAGTGGGGAGATCGTTACGCCATTCGTGCAGGTCGGAACTTACCCGACAAGGAATTTCGCTACCTTAGGACCGTTATAGTTACGGCCGCCGTTTACTGGGGCTTCAATTCGGAGCTTCGCCGAAGCTAACACCTCCTTTTAACCTTCCAGCACCGGGCAGGCGTCAGTCCATATACATCGTCTTACGACTTAGCATAGACCTATGTTTTTAGTAAACAGTCGCCCCCCCCGATTCTCTGCGGCTCCAAACAGCTCATTAAGTGAATCAAGTCACCGTCTGGAGCATCCCTTCTCGCTAACTTACGGGATCATTTTGCCGAGTTCCTTAACCAGAGTTCTCTCAAGCGCCTTGGTCTACTCGACCCGACTACCTGTGTTGGTTTGCGGTACGGTCTATAAGTGCTAAACTTAGAAGATTTTCTAGGCAGTCTGGAATTACTCACTTCAAACGTAAAGTTACGGCATCATGTCTCGGCCTTAAAAGGAAACGGATTTGCCTATTTCCTAAGCCTACACATTTACACCGGCATATCCAACAGCCGGCTGAGCTATCCTACTGCGTCCCTCCATCGCACACACTTACAGGTACGGGAATATTAACCCGTTTTCCATCGACTACGCCTTTCGGCCTCGCCTTAGGGACCGACTAACCCTGGGAAGATTAGCTTTACCCAGGAAACCTTAGTCTTACGGCGAACAAGTTTCTCACTTGTTTTATCGTTACTCATGCCAGCATAATCACTTCTCATTAGTCCAGCAAACCTTCCGATTCACCTTCATCCCATCTGAGAACGCTCTCCTACCGATGCGAACAAGTCGCATCCCGTAGCTTCGGTACCATACTTAGCCCCGTTACATTTTCGGCGCAGAATCGTTAGACCAGTGAGCTATTACGCTTTCTTTAAAGGATGGCTGCTTCTAAGCCAACCTCCTGGCTGTCTATACAACTCCACCACCTTTTCCACTGAGTATGGATTTGGGGACCTTAGCTGACGGTCTGGGCTGTTTCCCTTTCGACTACGGACCTTCGCACCCGCAGTCTGACTCCCAGGATATATCTTACGGCATTCGGAGTTTGATAAGGTTTGGTAATCTGGTGGGACCCCTAGCCTTGTCAGTGCTCTACCTCCGCAAGAAAACTCCTGAGGCTATACCTCAATATATTTCGGAGAGAACCAGCTATCACCAAGTTTGATTGGCCTTTCACCCCTATCCACAGGTCATCCGAGTAATTTTCAACTTACAACGGTTCGGCCCTCCACTTGATTTTACTCAAGCTTCAGCCTGCCCATGGATAGATCACCTGGTTTCGGGTCTAATCCGCAATACTTGTCGCCCTATTCAGACTCGCTTTCGCTGCGGCTACACATCACTGCTTAACCTTGCATTACAGATTAACTCACTGGCCCATTATGCAAAAGGCAAATGGTCACGGAATAAATCCGCTCCCACAGCTTGTAGGCAACTGGTTTCAGGTTCTATTTCACTCCCCTAACAGGGGTTCTTTTCACCTTTCCCTCACGGTACTGGTTCACTATCGGTCTCTAAGTAGTATTTAGCCTTGGAAGATGGTCCTCCCAGA
>NZ_VOPZ01000022.1:0-5213 GCF_010470665.1 Desulfovibrio sp. JC022
AAAGAAATAAAGATTGCAGCACCTGAGTTTCGCGTATGGTCACCCACTACACTACTCGGTCAGGCTCTTACCAGCTTAACTACAGTTGATCGGACGGGAAACGGTGCTTTCTGGTAGATATGGCCGCAACCGATAGTTTAACGGAAACGCAGGTGATATGAGGGCAGGGTCCAGACATGTTCAGTAGGTGGGAGTGAGAGGTGTTATGGGTGGAGGACAATTTTTATTATATTTCATCTAATAGCAATAGGATATGACAGGTGAAAAAGCAAAAGCAATAGTGCATTGTGATGTGGAGAATAAGGTGCATACGATGAAAAAGGTGATTTGTCATTTACAAGAGGTAGGTCGAAACAGAACATGAAAGTTGGTCGGTAGGTGGCATGCAGAGGTAGTTTCAAGGTGACAGGTTATGAAGATATGGTGCAAAAGACAAATGGATGGTGGCAGGCATAGTAAAATGATGGTGTGGAAGACATAGATGGTATTTGTTTTGCATTTACGGCACCGGATGCGGGCGATAATGACGGGAAGAGATTTAGTATGTGGGACAGAATGTCGGCGGCAGTATTGAGACCATGAGAGTAGCAAACGTAAGTCTAAAGGTTGTTTTATAGTAGTTAGGATGTAGAAAATGTATTCCGATAGGCCATTTTACATTTGGAGGGACGGTTGAAAGTGGACAGAGGAAAAGGTGCGGAAATGGCTGATTTTGATTGTTTATGTTTTGTGTGATGATTTTACATTTTTGCATAGTATTAGGTAGTCAGATGAAAGATGAATAGACATAGGAGTAAGAAAACATAGAATAGTTACCGTTATTGGTAGGAGTGTGGTGGGGTGGTATAGTCCGCATTGGGATGTTACTTTCCTGTTATGGCATGGATTTCCCTTTAGGGTCTCTGAAGCGTATTTCCGTCACCGAAAAAGGCAGAAAAAGGGAAACTGAAGGGAGGATAGTAGTAAAGTTTGAATGGTGGTAGTGTAATGTATGATATCCGTTGGTTTTGGTTTCGGTTGTGAAAAGTTTTTTGGTATGATATTTTGCAAGTAGCATATATTTCTTGTGTGAGAAAGGTATATTTTGTATGTTTTGTATGTTCCCGCGCGTTTCCGTATTTTCCGCTTCCGCTTCCGCAGTAAAAAATAGTGAGGAACTGGGTTACCCGGGGCACCTGTCACTTTGGAAAAAAAATATACGCTAAGATTTTTGGAGAATAGCTTAAATTGAAGTTTTTCTCGGCGAGAAATACGTAGTTAAGGCAGAGCGACAGAGAGGGCAAAAGAAAATAAAAGTAAGATYWTAGTTTGTAATGGGAGGGSGGGTTTAGTCATGGAGTACAAGTGTGAGGAAAAGTAGTTGGGAGSTACTTCATGCGAAAGCAGTTGAAGACAAGTTCGAAAAGAGTTTGGAAACGAATTCGAGTAGGCTTGTCGTCCGTTATGTTTTTGTAAATGGCCTCGTCAAACGGTGGAGAGAGTCGCTAGGTGATCGTCAGATCTGCCTAGTCTCTATACAGCGTGTTTAATTGACATGGGTTGATGCGTATTGAGAGATACAATTTGGGAAGAAATTCCCAGAGTGTGTTTCTTTTGCGTTTAACCTGAACAGTCTCATCGTGGGCATCTTGCGATTCCATTGGTGAGCAGCGAAGGATTTGGTGGATTACTAGCTAATAGCAATCTATTTCAAAGAATTCAAACTTGGGGGAATGCCTTGTTGAATAGCCGGTCGCAAGACTGTGATTCTTCAAGTGTAACCTCCTCTCAAATCAGCGATATCAAACGTACCATTCCGTGAAACACCGGGGTATCTGTTTGGTGGAACCTGATTAGAGGAAACTCAAAGAGTGCTATGGTATGGTGACGGAGTGCGCTGGTCAAGAGTGTAAAAGCTTTTTGAACAGAGAGCATTTCCGGCAGCAGAGAGACCTGAAAAAGCAATTTTTCTGGARTTTCAGCTGTTTCCAAACTCAATAAGTATCTTCTAGCAAGAGGGAATAGGTGGGAAAAAAAAAAAGAGATTTCGGTTTCTTTCTTTTTTACTGCTTGTTGCTTCTTCTTTTAAGATAGTTATCTGGTTGATCCTGCCAGTAGTCATATGCTTGTCTCAAAGATTAAGCCATGCATGTCTAAGTATAAGCAATTTATACAGTGAAACTGCGAATGGCTCATTAAATCAGTTATCGTTTATTTGATAGTTCCTTTACTACATGGTATAACTGTGGTAATTCTAGAGCTAATACATGCTTAAAATCTCGACCCTTTGGAAGAGATGTATTTATTAGATAAAAAATCAATGTCTTCGGACTCTTTGATGATTCATAATAACTTTTCGAATCGCATGGCCTTGTGCTGGCGATGGTTCATTCAAATTTCTGCCCTATCAACTTTCGATGGTAGGATAGTGGCCTACCATGGTTTCAACGGGTAACGGGGAATAAGGGTTCGATTCCGGAGAGGGAGCCTGAGAAACGGCTACCACATCCAAGGAAGGCAGCAGGCGCGCAAATTACCCAATCCTAATTCAGGGAGGTAGTGACAATAAATAACGATACAGGGCCCATTCGGGTCTTGTAATTGGAATGAGTACAATGTAAATACCTTAACGAGGAACAATTGGAGGGCAAGTCTGGTGCCAGCAGCCGCGGTAATTCCAGCTCCAATAGCGTATATTAAAGTTGTTGCAGTTAAAAAGCTCGTAGTTGAACTTTGGGCCCGGTTGGCCGGTCCGATTTTTTCGTGTACTGGATTTCCAACGGGGCCTTTCCTTCTGGCTAACCTTGAGTCCTTGTGGCTCTTGGCGAACCAGGACTTTTACTTTGAAAAAATTAGAGTGTTCAAAGCAGGCGTATTGCTCGAATATATTAGCATGGAATAATAGAATAGGACGTKTGGTTCTATTTTGTTGGTTTCTAGGACCATCGTAATGATTAATAGGGACGGTCGGGGGCATCAGTATTCAATTGTCAGAGGTGAAATTCTTGGATTTATTGAAGACTAACTACTGCGAARGCATTTGCCAAGGACGTTTTCATTAATCAAGAACGAAAGTTAGGGGATCGAAGATGATCAGATACCGTCGTAGTCTTAACCATAAACTATGCCGACTAGGGATCGGGTGGTGTTTTTTTAATGACCCACTCGGCACCTTASGAGAAATCAAAGTSYTTGGGTTCTGGGGGGAGTATGGTCGMAAGGCTGAAACTTMAAGGAATTGACGGAAGGGCACCACCAGGAGTGGAGCCTGCGGCTTAATTTGACTCAACACGGGGAAACTCACCAGGTCCAGACACAATAAGGATTGACAGATTGAGAGCTCTTTCTTGATTTTGTGGGTGGTGGTGCATGGCCGTTCTTAGTTGGTGGAGTGATTTGTCTGCTTAATTGCGATAACGAACGAGACCTTAACCTACTAAATAGTGGTGCTAGCATTTGCTGGTTATCCACTTCTTAGAGGGACTATCGGTTTCAAGCCGATGGAAGTTTGAGGCAATAACAGGTCTGTGATGCCCTTAGACGTTCTGGGCCGCACGCGCGCTACACTGACGGAGCCAGCGAGTCTAACCTTGGCCGAGAGGTCTTGGTAATCTTGTGAAACTCCGTCGTGCTGGGGATAGAGCATTGTAATTATTGCTCTTCAACGAGGAATTCCTAGTAAGCGCAAGTCATCAGCTTGCGTTGATTACGTCCCTGCCCTTTGTACACWCCGCCCGTCGCTAGTACCGATTGAATGGCTTAGTGAGGCCTCAGGATCTGCTTAGAGAAGGGGGCAACTCCATCTCAGAGCGGAGAATTTGGACAAACTTGGTCATTTAGAGGAACTAAAAGTCGTAACAAGGTTTCCGTAGGTGAACCTGCGGAAGGATCATTAAAGAAATTTAATAATTTTGAAAATGGATTTTTTTGTTTTGGCAAGAGCATGAGAGCTTTTACTGGGCAAGAAGACAAGAGATGGAGAGTCCAGCCGGGCCTGCGCTTAAGTGCGCGGTCTTGCTAGGCTTGTAAGTTTCTTTCTTGCTATTCCAAACGGTGAGAGATTTCTGTGCTTTTGTTATAGGACAATTAAAACCGTTTCAATMCAACACACTGTGGAGTTTTCATATCTTTGCAACTTTTTCTTTGGGCATTCGAGCAATCGGGGCCCAGAGGTAACAAACACAAACAATTTTATCTATTCATTAAATTTTTGTCAAAAACAAGAATTTTCGTAACTGGAAATTTTAAAATATTAAAAACTTTCAACAACGGATCTCTTGGTTCTCGCATCGATGAAGAACGCAGCGAAATGCGATACGTAATGTGAATTGCAGAATTCCGTGAATCATCGAATCTTTGAACGCACATTGCGCCCCTTGGTATTCYAGGGGGYATGCCTGTTTGAGCGTCATTTCCTTCTCAAMCATTCTGTTTGGTAGTSAGTGATACTCTTTGGAGTTAACTYGAAATTGCTGSCCTTTTCATYGGATGTTTTTTTTCCAAAGAGAGGTTTCTCTGCGTGCTTGAGGTATAATGCAAGTACGGTCGTTTTAGGTTTTACCAACTGCGGCTAATCTTTTTTTATACTGAGCGTATTGGAACGTTATCGATAAGAAGAGAGCGTCTAGGCGAACAATGTTCTTAAAGTTTGACCTCAAATCAGGTAGGAGTACCCGCTGAACTTAAGCATATCAATAAGCGGAGGAAAAGAAACCAACCGGGATTGCCTTAGTAACGGCGAGTGAAGCGGCAAAAGCTCAAATTTGAAATCTGGTMCCTTCGGTGCCCGAGTTGTAATTTGGAGAGGGCAACTTTGGGGCCGTTCCTTGTCTATGTWCCTTGGAACAGGACRTCATAGAGGGTGAGAATCCCGTGTGGCGAGGAGTGCGGTTCTTTGTAAAGTGCCTTCGAAGAGTCGMGTTGTTTGGGAATGCAGCTCTAAGYGGGTGGTAAATTCCATCTAAAGCTAAATATTGGCGAGAGACCGATAGCGAACAMGTACAGTGATGGAAAGATGAAAAGWACTTTGAAAAGAGAGYGAAAAAGTACGTGAAATTGWTGAAAGGGAAGGGCATTTGATCAGACATGGTGTTTTGTGCCCTCTGCTCCTTGTGGGTAGGGGAATCTCGCATTTCACTGGGCCAGCATCAGTTTTGGTGGCAGGATAAATCCATAGGAATGTAGCTTGCCTCGGTAAGTATTATAGCCTGTGGGAATACTGCCAGCTGGGACTG
>NZ_VOPZ01000022.1:5219-5744 GCF_010470665.1 Desulfovibrio sp. JC022
CCGCCCGTCTTGAAACACGGACCAAGGAGTCTAACGTCTATGCGAGTGTTTGGGTGTAAAMCCCATACGCGTAATGAAAGTGAACGTAGGTTGGGGCCTCGCAAGAGGTGCACAATCGACCGATCCTGATGTCTTCGGATGGATTTGAGTAAGAGCATAGCTGTTGGGACCCGAAAGATGGTGAACTATGCCTGAATASGGTGAAGCCAGAGGAAACKSTGGKGGAGGCTCGTAGCGGWTCTGACGTGCAAATCGATCGTCGAAKKTGGGKATAGGGGCGAAAGACTAATCGAACCATCTAGTAGCTGGTTCCTGCCGAAGTTTCYCTCAGGATAGCAGARGCTCGTATCAGTTTTATKAGGTAAAGCGAATGATTAGAGGTTCCGGGGTCGAAATGACCTTGACCTATTCTCAAACTTTAAATATGTAAGAAGTCCTTGTTACTTAATTGAACGTGGACATTTGAATGAAGAGCTTTTAGTGGGCCATTTTTGGTAAGCAGAACTGGCGATGCGGGATGAACCG
>NZ_VOPZ01000023.1 GCF_010470665.1 Desulfovibrio sp. JC022
AAACAATGCGAACTATGCTCAAGGGAGCGCGCAGGCTACAACTGACCTAAACCAATCAGGTGCGCGGAAAGGTCAGGCAGTGGCGGACTCTGCTAATGCGTTGGCGGCTAAGCAGGCTCAAGTTACTGCAAAAGAGCAGGAGAAGCAGACTCGTAGGGATAATGCTGCGGCAGACAAGAGGAATGCTCAGCGGCGTGCGGCTATAGAAGCGACCAGTGGTTGGTCCAGTCCTTTGACGGATACTGTTGATCAAAAGCAGCAACCAACATCCAAACCGGGTACGCCTAATGCTACGGCGCAAGATAAAGATGAGGGCGGCTTTTGGGATACTATGGAAGAAATCTACGATGCCGCAGGGAAGGCTGTAGACAGGACTATTGATGTTTTTAAGGGTGATGAAAAGAATTCAATGAAATTTGCTGGGTATGTGAGTGATGATGTAAAAGGGAAATACAATGCAATGATGAAGGGAGGTCGTAAAAGGGGTGTCTCTTTTGCGTTTGATGGTTCTAAGAAGTATGGTCCTGCTGGTCTAGCTTTAGCAATGGTTGGCACACCTATAGGTATGGTGGAAGGCCTGATGGGGGAAGTTATAGATCAAAACAAATCAAAAAATGTTGCAGCAAAAAAAGCTGAAGAGCATTTTCTAGACCAACGTAGCAAAGTTAAAAGTGACTATTTTGATAAGTTTAGGAGTAGATACGGGAAATAAATTATGAGCAGTCTGGATGTAACTGTTATTGTTATAGTTTTGTTGATTCTGTATAGTGTTTTTTTTGTCAAAAAAATTAAATGTCCTGAGTGTAAAAAGGAAATTAAAGCAACGACATATGCACAGTTAGGTGTGTCATGGCTGTGTATAGCAGGGGCAAGCCTAATTTATGATTTCATTGTTGGAAATACAATTCATTATTATTTTGAAATGTTATTCTTCACACCTGCATTCTACTATCTGTCATCAGAGCCAAAAGTGTATTGTCGTCATTGCATGAAAGGCGTTCCATTCGATAAAGAAGATATTCTCAAATAACCCACCAGCCCCCGGACCAATAGTCCGGGGGCTGCTTTTCTCTGCTGCGGCAGACAAGAGGAATGCTCAGCGGCGTGCGGCTATAGAAGCGACCAGTGGCTGGTCCAGTCCTTTGACGGATACTGTTGATCAAAAGCAGCAACCAACATCCAAACCGGGTACGCCTAATGCTACGGCGCAAGATAAAGATGAGGGTGGTTTCTGGGACACTTTTGGAGAAGTCTGGGATGCAGCAGGGAAGGCAGTTAAAAGAGGTCGTAAAGCAGCGGGGAAAGCTGTCAAAGAAACCGCTGATGTTCTTCAAGGTGATGAGAAAAATTCTATTAAATTTGCTGGTTATGTGAGTGATAAGAATAAAGATATATTTAATAATATGGTGAATAAAGGGCATGAGTATGGGAAAAATACTGTCAAGTACGGTGGGAAAGCGTTAAAAACAAACGCAAGTCCTTTATATTCGGTGGGATTTTCTGTTGGGATGGGTACATCATTAATTGGTGACGTTGTGGCTCCTGAAGTTTCAAAGCAACTGTCAAAACGTTTTTCTGCAAAATAATATTTGAAGGTACTGTTATGAGTTCATTTGTTCTTAGCTTTATTGATTTGGCAATTTTTGCATTATATTTCTACTTCTTCGGAGTTAGAGTGCGTTGCCCAATATGTGGTAAAGCACAACGCTCTTTAACATATAAGCAATTTGGCGCAATTCTTCTTGTCCTTAATGTAGGTTCATTGCTTTTAGATATATTTAATCAAGAGATGTTATTTAGCTATGTTGACATTGTATTTTGGGTGCTTCCAATATACTTCCTTTTTCACAAGCCTTCGTTTTTTTGCAGTCGTTGCTTTAAAGAAATTCCTTTAAGGGAAGAAGATATGTTGAAAAAAACCTTTTTTTACTAACAATCAGCTAGCCCCCGGACTTCAGTCCAGGGGCTATTTTATTATAATTGAATATGAAAAGAGGTTAACCCCGGAGGTCTCTATGACTCCGATACCGGGCTGATCCATTTCGGCTACCGCGAGTACGATCCTGTAATCGGCAGATTCATTTCTCCTGACCCGCTCGGTTATGATGGCGGGGATGTGGATGTGTATGGTTATTGTCTGGATGATCCTATTAACTTTGTGGATAGGAATGGGTTGTTTAGCAATGGCCTCTGCGGAGCATTCGGTTCAGGGAAGACCGACACAAGAGCTCAGTCCTCTCTTGGAGCTAACAGGAGCACCTCCAAGGAAACCAACAATAATTCATCAAAAAAAGGTTCAAGCCATTCATACGGACGGAATGGCACCATTGGCGCATTTGGATCAGGAGACAGCAGCATAAGAGCCCATTCAACACTTGGATTTAATGGGAATAGAACCATTGGTAAGAACAATGACCAAAGCAATAATTCTTCAGCCAAATCAAGTGTACAACAAGCTCGAGAAATGGAAAAAAGGGCTGCGGAAATAGCACAAAAGGAGTTTCAAGCTGAACAGGCAAAATTAGCTGAAACAAAGGCGAGAAGGGACCGCACAATTGCTGCTGCCAAAGAACGTGAAGATAAAATGCGGCAAATGGTTAGCATTGGTGCCATCGAATTAAAAAACAATCCTGCCAGTCCCCTGACAGATACTGTTGACCCCAACAAGCAGGCCAAACCAAAGACAGGCATGCCCGGCAAAACACAAGGAGGCGTGGACAGTAAACCATCTCGCTCCGATGCTGCTACATCAGAACTCGGTGGCTACACTGCCTATTCCGGATACGCTGGGCCAAGTTTCGCTGAATATGTAGGAAAGGATTTTGATCTGGGAGGTACGCGCTTCACTGCCAAGAATACTCTGGGAGAAAGTGTCAGCAAAAAGGCTGATAGGGAACGCAAAGCCCGTGAGGCCCAAGAACGCCGGGATAAGAATCAGCTTATTGGTATTGGAAAATTCGCTGTTCGGCGCAGTCTCCTGACGCAGCCTATTGATAAAGCTCAGCAGGACAAAGAAAGCGGTACTTGGAATGGTATGCTAAGGACGGCAAGAGGAATTTATGATGCTGCGACAGGAGGTTACTATGCAACTGGTGAAGCTGTGTCCAAAGCTGGCGAAGCTTTTACTAGTGATCCAAGGATTTATGGAACAACACTGGCAGCGGCAGCATTACCCGGAGTCATTGCAGGTGGTATACTTGCAGGCGGGGAGCTTGCAACCG
>NZ_VOPZ01000024.1 GCF_010470665.1 Desulfovibrio sp. JC022
CGGTTGCAAGCTCCCCGCCTGCAAGTATACCACCTGCAATGACTCCGGGTAATGCTGCCGCTGCCAGTGTTGTTCCATAAATCCTTGGATCACTAGTAAAAGCTTCGCCAGCTTTGGACACAGCTTCACCAGTTGCATAGTAACCTCCAGTCGCAGCATCATAAATTCCTCTTGTCGTCCTTAGCATCCCATTCCAAGTACCGCTTTCTTTGTCCTGCTGTGCTTTATCAACAGTCTCAGTAAGAGGACTGGTCGGTTTGCTTTTTAATTCGATAGAGCCACGGCTAACCCTGCTCCGCAGAGGCCATTGCTAAACAACCCATTCCTATCCACAAAGTTACTAGGATCATCCAGACAATAACCATAAACATCCACATCCCCGCCATCATAACCGAGCGGATCAGGAGAGATGAACCTGCCGATGATGGGATCATATTCGCGGTAGCCGAAATGGATCAGCCCGGTATCGGAGTCGTAGAGACCACTGTGGTTAACCTCTTTTTATATTCAATTATAATTAAAAAGCCCCCGGACTGAAGTCCGGGGGCATTATTAATCATTCTCTGGTTTGGTGAATTGCTCTGGAGCATCTTTTAGCTCTGGGTGGCGATCATAAAATCCTTCAAGGGGTTCTAAGGTTATTCCACATGATTCACATGAAGCATTAGCAGGTGCTTGTCCTGCCATATAAACTTTTTGGCACTTTGGACAAATCATTTCTTCTTCTTTTGCTACTTTAGTCATTTTGGATGATCGTCTATAGGACAAAGCATACCAAATCCAAAATGCTCCGGCCCCTAGCTGGGTCCAGCCAGCTATCTTTATTACAGGTATACCTTTGTATAGGCTTCCACCATCTAATGTGAATAAGCCTCCTATTATGAATAATAGTCCAAAAGGTATAAGAAATATCTTCCGATCCTTACTTAGCCCTTTTGGGTTCTTGTTTTGCATGCTGTGGCTTACCCTTTTTATCTGATTTTATCTGATTTTGATATCTGGTGTATAGTTCATTTGCAACAGCAACTCCCGCTCCTCCTCGACTTTGAGAAGGCGGGAGTCCTTCTATCAAACTAGTAGCTCCGTCTGCAATGTCACTAGAGTCAATATATCTACCGACTCGACTGCTGCTTATTTTGGCCTCAGTTTTTTGACTTGCATCTTTAACAAAATTTTTACTGCGTTTTGCAGCTTTACCGAGTTTGTCGATTCCTTTACTCAAATGCGGTGCAGCTCTTCGAACCCCTGCTGCTCCTACACCTAAAACTTCTTTTCCTCCAAGTACAGTTGTTGCTACTATTGCAGGCATTGCTATTGCGGCTGCTGTTGTTCCATAAATCCTTGGATCACTAGTAAAAGCTTCGCCAGCTTTGGACACAGCTTCACCAGTTGCATAGTAACCTCCAGTCGCAGCATCATAAATTCCTCTTGCCGTCCTTAGCATACCATTCCAAGTACCGCTTTCTTTGTCCTGCTGATCTTTATCAACAGTCTGTGCCAGAAGACTGCGCTGAACAGCGGATTTTCCAATACCAATAAGCTGATTCTTATCCCGGCGTTCTTGGGCTTCACGGGCTTTGCGTTCCCTATCAGCTTTTTTGCTGATACTTTCTCCCAGAGTATTCTTGGCAGTGAAGCGCGTACCTCCCAGATCAAAATCCTTTCCTACGTATTCAGTGAAGCTTGGCCCAGCGTATCCGGAATAGGCAGTGTAGACCGAGTTCTGATGTAGCAGCATCGGAGTGAGACGGTTTATCGCCCACCCCTGTTTTTGCCGTGCCGGGCATGCCTGTCTTTGATTTGGCCTGCTGTTCAGATTACAACGAAAATGCCCCCGGACCGAAGTCCGGGGGCGGTTTAATTATTCCTTATAAAACCATTGAGGTCGTTTCCAAGCGACAAAAACGAGGTAGAGGTTGAAGAGTGGCGGAATAAGGAGAAGGAGGAGCCCCAACTCCCCTAGGCCAATTAAGCAAAGATATGGTTGAAGTGTCATTGAGTATATTCCGACCAGAAAGCCAGCTCCTAAGTCCTCCTCTCCTCTTGAAGTGGTGATATAAAGGGGAACTAATAAAAATGTACCCAAAAACCATAATGTGGCATATTTTAGTAAGTGTTTGTTATTTTTAGAAATAATGATTTTAAACAACATCATAGCTGGTACTAAATAGATTGTCAGCCAGATGATAAAGTACACTAAAGCATGAATCGTTGATTTAAAAATATTAAAAGTAAACATTTTCCATAATGGAAACAATGAACACAGACCAAGTATGACTGAAATGCCACTATACAAAACTGTTATCCAACCCAGTATTGTGATTCTATTTAACATGCTTATTCTCATAATACCTGTATCCCTGCTTGATGTCCCATTGATCTTTTGGGTCGTCCCCGAAATTTAAAGCCCATTTCCCTTTTGCTGTACCAGCTTTATATTGTGCATACCCAGCAAATCCTCGACCTACCAGTTCAGGGACCCCAAGAGCATTCATGACTGCTCCATAGTTGAAGTTCCCAAATCTTTCATATTCTCTGCCCCGTTGTTTGTAGTCCATTGGATGCTTATTGGGAAAACGACTCATTATATATTCTTCTGTTTTCCTTGTTTGATCATACGAAGAAAGTTCTTGAATACTTTTTTTAAATTCTTCAGCGTCCTTGATATTTTTATCAACGCTGACCCCGTCGGGAGCAACAGGAATACCTTCATATTTGTGAAAATTCTCGTCGGTATCATTGAGAATTTTATCAATTTGGTCTTGGCGTCTTTGCTTTTCTATAGAACTCAACCGCGCCGCATGTTGAGTTGATGACAGTTTAGTGTTTCTGGCAGGGTCATTGGCTATGCGCTCCATATTTCGGGCATGTTGAACAGATGATATTTTTTCCTTTTCTTGCTTTTTACCTTTTCTTATCTGGTCGTTGGGATCAACATTAAAAACAGAGTCGGTTATATCGTCATATTCTTTCGTAGTAAGCATACCTTTCTTGGCTTTGCTCTGCTGCTTTGCATTAGCAGTTTTTTCCAATAATCCGGCCCTATGATTCCTACGCTCCATATCCCCACGGGCCCTGCGCTCCAATGTCTCTTTCTCCTTAGCCATTTGGGCTTTCGCCATTGTTTCAGCCAGCGGTTCTTCTTTTCGGGCCTTTTGCGCTTCGGGTTTGCCCGATAAAGTATTTATA
>NZ_VOPZ01000025.1 GCF_010470665.1 Desulfovibrio sp. JC022
GTATGCGTCAAAACAGCCCCACCTTTTCAAGGATGGCTCACTGTGTATAATCAGGACTCGTTCTTTGACATAGCCTGTGGCAATAAGGCTTTGAGATCGTGTTCACCCTTGGCATGTGGCAGCCGTTCAAAGAGATAAAGTAGGTATTCATAAGGATTCAGACCACAGGCCTTGGCGGTCTCGATGAGAGAGTAGATAGCGGAGCTGGATTTTGCGCCTCGGGGAGAGCCGGAGAAGAGCCAATTCTTCCGGCCAATAACGAAGGGTCGGATAGCATTTTCAGCCACGTTGTTATCCGGCTGCAAACGCCCATCTTCGAGATAAACCTCAACCTTTTCCCATTGCCCAAGGGCATATGTGATCGCTTTTCCCAGAAGACTCTGGGGAGGCGTGGTTTTTACGCGGAAGTCCAGCTGTTCCTTGATCTTATCCATAATCGGCTTGGCCTGCTCCTGACGCATGGCCAGAACCGCATCAGGATCAAGCAGTTGTTCCCGTGCTTTCTTTTCAAGCTTGTAGAGCTTGCCGATAAGATTCAAAATTGTCTGGGCAGTTCCCGACCTCTTTTTAGAACCGGTCTTGATTACATCATGAAATTTGCGCCGCACATGGACCATGCAGCCGACATGCTTAATTTCCTCGCGCTCGCCCAAGGCTTTGTAGCCGATATAGCCATCGGTTTGCAGGAATCCGCGAAAGTTACCGACGATTTCTTCAGCCACCTTCCCGCCCCTGCCGGGATCATAATGAAAGATCACGACAGGACGTTCAGGATCACCGCCACGGGCCACCCACATATAAGATTTTGAAGTGTTTTTTCTGCCTGGTTCTTTTAGGACCTGCACCGTGGTCTCATCCATGTTGATGATCGGTCCGGATCGGATTTGCTCGTAAAGTAAATCCAAGAGCGGGTTACACGCTTCAGCTGCCCGCAGTGTCCAGCCGGACATGGTTGCCCGGGAAAGATCAACTCCAAGTCGCTCAAACATGCTCGATTGCCTGTAAAACGGCAGCCCATCGACGAATTTGTTGGTCAGGATATAGGCCAGCAGTCCGGGAGTGACTATTCCTTGCGGGATCAGTTGCGGCGGCATGGGAGCTGTTTTGACGGTAGGGCCGTCATCCTCTACGCCTTCGCAGGAACGGCAGGCATATTTGGGCCGGATATGCCGGATGACTTGAATTTTTTGCGGAACGATGTCCAGCTTTTCGCTGACCTCTTCTCCTATATGGGTCAATGTGCAGCCGCAGGGGCAGACCTTGTCCTCTTCAGGAATGTCATGAACTACTTCTACCCGAGGGTAAGCTTCGGAGATAGGACGACGTCCTTTCTTGCGACGAGAATGCCCGGAGACCTCATTGCTCTCCTCGTTGCTTTCTTCAATGGCAGATTCGGGCTGCTCGGTAATGAGACTGGCTTCATCGAAAAGCGAATATTGATCTTCGCCTTGAGTTCCTTTGCTCTTCTCGGAACTGGCAACAAATTGCAAAGCCTTGAGAAGACTGACCTGCTCTTCCAACTGAGCAACCAACTGGTCGCGGTCTGCAATAATACTTTCTTTATCTGCAATAATATTTTCGTAATCTATGACGGTAGCTTCATGCTCTGCAATAACATCTTCATATCCCGCCACAATAGCTTCATGTTCTTCAACAAAGCCCTCGTAATCCGCTACAACCATTTCTCGGTCCGCAAGAATAGCATTTTGCTTAGCAATGATGAGCTTTAAGGATGCGATGTCATCGGGAAGAGGCGTGTCTTTCATGAAAACAATATAACACTAAACAACTTAAATTAAAAGGCATTATATCTCAATTTAGTGTTGAGTATCCTAGCCTTGGATGTCCCTGAGCCTGTAGAGGATCAAGCCCGTCAAGCAGCCATTTTAACTCCCGGGAACCCAACTCCATGACTTCGCCTTCGGATTCAGGCCAGCTAAAAAGGTGCTTTTCCAATCGTTTCTGCCAGAGACAAAATCCATTGTGATCCCAATACAAAATCTTGATAATGCTGCGAGTGCGGTTGCAGAAAACAAATAGCTGGCCAGAAAACACGTCGAGCTCAAGATGGTCAGCAACTATCATGGATAAACCGTTGATGGCTTTGCGCATGTCAGTGACACCGAGCACCAGCCAGACGCGAGTCTGGGAATCGAAGAAATTCACGATAGCCGACCCAGTACATGAAATATTTTATCCAGTGATTCTGGAGCGAAGTCAGCAGGGATTTCTAATCGTAATCCGTGCCATGCATGAATAATGATTGGTTGGGGATTCTTTGCCAGACTATTTTCATGTGCGATTGATACTGCTACAACCTTCTGGTCTTCTAAAGAATTTCCTCTGTTTTCAAATTTTAGTTTCCAATATCCGAGGACTCTCTGCGAAATCCCTACCTGCCTACAAAATTCAGCCTGGCTCAGGCCGCTCTTGCGCCAATTGTCTACCTGTTCCTGCCAGTAAATTTCCTTATCTGCTCTACTTTCAATGTTGTCGGGCATAAAATCTCCTTTTTCATTGAGGAGTATGCACGAGAGGGGAAATTATGGGTAGAAGGGGCTTATGTGACCCTTACAA
>NZ_VOPZ01000029.1 GCF_010470665.1 Desulfovibrio sp. JC022
CAGCGGTTCTTCTTTTCGGGCCTTTTGCGCTTCGGGTTTGCCCGATAAAGTATTTATACCCGTACCGACTTGGGTTGGGGCTTGCTTGTTCGGTTTGGCCTGCTTGTTGGGGTCGACAGTATCTGTCAGGGGACTGGCAGGATTGTTTTTTAATTCGATGGCACCAATGCTAACCATTTGTCGCATTTTATCATTGCGCTTTTGGGCATCAGCAATTGTGCGGTCCCTTCTCGCCTTTGTTTCAGCTAATTTTGCCTGTTCAGCTTGAAACTCCTTTTGGGCTATTTCCGCAGCCCTTTTTTCCATTTCTCGAGCTTGTTGTAC
Organism: Desulfovibrio sp. JC022; assembly: GCF_010470665.1. Lineage (NCBI taxonomy): Bacteria > Pseudomonadati > Thermodesulfobacteriota > Desulfovibrionia > Desulfovibrionales > Desulfovibrionaceae > Desulfovibrio > Desulfovibrio sp. JC022. The sequence continues at coordinate 325 of NZ_VOPZ01000029.1, forward strand.
ACTTGATTTGGCTGAAGAATTATTGCTTTGGTCATTGTTCTTACCAATGGTTCTATTCCCATTAAACCCAAGTGTTGAATGGGCTCTTATGCTGCTGTCCCCTGATCCGAATGCGCCAATGGTGCCATTGCGTCCGTATGAATGGCTTGAACCTTTTTTTGATGAACTGTTGGTTTCCTTGGATGTGCTCCTGTTAGCTCCAAGAGAGGACTGAGCTCTGCCTCTGATGTCCCCTGATCCGAATGCGCCCATTGCGCCATTACTAAACAACCCTTTCCGATCCACAAAGTTAATCGGATCATCCAGACAATACCCATACACATCCACATCGCCGCCAGCATAACCGAGCGGATCAGGCGAAATGAATCTGCCGATTACAGGATCGTACTCGCGGTAGCCGAAGTGGATCAGCCCGGTATCGGAGTCGAGGAAGCTCTCCGAGGTTAACCTCTTTTTATATTCAATTATAATTAAACAGCCCCCGGACTGGGGTCCGGGGGCTGTTAGATAAATTTATGGTAGCTGGTTTATTGTTTTGCAGCTTGAACTCCAGTCCCATTGACATATATAAACAACTACTCAAGTTTAAATGAGTTATTTGCATCCCTATAAAATAAACATGTTTTTTTCCATGCAATAAAAAAAATAGCGATATGAAACAAAGGGAATAACGGCAATAAAATCAAGCCCGGCAATTGAGCAAAAGCGAGCATAAGGTATGGATATGCGGCCAATATATAAACCATTAAAACCAAACCTATTGCAACATTATCTTCCGCTACAGAGCCATACAACAGGCAAGGCCAAAACGTAGCAACGACCCATAAGAATGTATAAAAAACCAACTCCTTCGATCCCTGCTCCTTATATCTCAAAATCTCTTTGGCTGATTTTGAACTGGAAATAAGATATAATGCACCCCATGTCACAACATAGATGAAAGCAAAAAGACCATCTTTAAACCCACCTAAAAACCAAACAAAAATAACCGGAATCAAAGCAAAAATACCGCTTAAACTGAAATATGAAAAATACGCGACTACAAATTTGCCGAATTTAGATAATTGTTTTTGATTATTCATAGTGTGTCGCCCCCCCGAAACATAATGATTCGGGGGGAACTTGTCTTTAATTACTTTTGTGATGATATCCATTCCCTATATTTTTCTGATCAACGGGATCATCAAAAAAAGTTCCCGCCCATCCCGTCCTTGCGGTTCCTGTCGTTGTCTGCACTACACCGGCAGCGAATTTTGCCTCAAATTCAGAAATACCCAAAGCCTTTGCAACAGCACCATAATTATAGTTACCGAAATGTTCATACTGCCGCCCTCTGGTTTTATAGTCCTGTTTCATTCCCGGGGCGAATTGATAAGTAAGATATCCATATTTTGCTAACCGACTGTGCACCGTGGGTAGAAGGTCAGCTTTCTTAGCAAAATCTCGTGCCTTTGCAATATTTGTATCAACACTAATTCCTTCAGGTGAAACAGGGATACTTTTATCCTTTCCATTGGTTGTTGTATTAGTTGGCTGTTTACCTTTTTGATGCTGAGGATTAGGATCAACTGTATCCGTCAAAGGACTGGACCAGCCACTAGTTGCTTCTATAGCCGCACGCCGCTGAGCATTCCTCTTGTCTGCCGCAGCATTATCCCTACGAGCCTGCTTCTCCTGCTCTTTTGCAGTAACTTGAGCCTGCTTAGCCGCCAACGCATTAGCAGAGTCCGCCACTGCCTGACCTTTCCGCGCACCTGATTGGTTTAGGTCAGTTGTAGCCTGCGCGCTCCCTTGAGCATAGTTCGCATTGTTT
>NZ_VOPZ01000031.1 GCF_010470665.1 Desulfovibrio sp. JC022
CCCGCCAGCATATCCGAGCGGATCAGGAGATATGAACCTGCCGATGACAGGATCGTACTCGCGGTAGCCGAAATGGATCAGTCCGGTGTTGCAGTCGTAGAGACCACCGCAGAAACCGAGCAGCGGATCATGTTCGGGATTGCTGTTCAGTATCCTTCTGCCGAAAGAATCATATAGAACTTCCTGTACACTATTTCCTGATGGATCGGCAACAATAAAGACACTCCCCAACTGATCGGTCGCAAAGAGAAATACCTGACCATTACGGATCATTCCCATTGCGCGGCCATGTTCATTGTAGTGAAATTTGCTGATACCTTCTGCATCTTCCACTGCGGCAAGGGTTGTTAAATTTTCCCATTGGTAACGTTGAACCAGTTGACCATTGATATATTTTTCAGTCCTGAAACCGCGCTCATCAAAGCGGTATTCAATGTCGGTACCATCAGGCAGATGGACTTCGCAGAGCTGTCCGGTTTTCAGATATTCGTATCTGGTGGTTCCTTCCGGGGTCTTCTTTTCAGAGAGGTCGCCGTCTTGATCGTAAACATATATAGTGTCGCCAGCACGCACCAGTTGTCCAAGGTCGTTGTAGCTGTACTCCAGCTTCTCACCGCCTGCGACCTGAGAGAACACCCGTTGCCCCAACTGGTTGTAACGATAGGCTTCCACAGGTTCGCCGCAGTAAGTCGCTGCCTGAAGTCGACCTTTGTCATCATAGCGGTATTCCAGAACATGGCTCGATTCAGCGGATAGCAACACCTTATCTTCGATTCTAAGATTTTCATCCCGATTTACAGCCAGCACCCCATAGGTTTCTTCAGTTTTAGGTGTCAGGAACTGGAGAACTTCATCCGCGATTTCGTTGATGTCCACATTGTCACGCTGCATCTCATCGCGGATTGAGTCCCCGGTTCCGGTCTGGGGTGTTCTTGATTGGGATGCTTGAGATTTGAGTCTGGAATTGTAATCGTTCACATGCTTCTTGAACTCGGTTTGGACTTCGTTTCCGTAAGTGGTCTCTTTTAATCCCTGCACCACAGGCAGATTGGGATTTTCCTGCATGAACTGGGCGTGGACCATGCGTTTTAGCTTGGCATGCATGGCTTTGGTTTCTTCCCACTCGTAATTTTTCTGGTCCCACCTGCGTTTGACCTCGGGTTTCATCATGGAAGGGTACATACGGTCACCAGTTGAGAATTCTGAAAAATCTCCTTTGGGATCTGCCAGTTCTTCACCTGTTCGGCGATCAACAATTTTCCAGAGATTGTCGATCTGCATCTCGGCTGGCTCGTTTTCTCCGTAAAGCACCAGTCCGGTTGTGAGTTCTTTTCGGGACCTGCGTTCCATCCGGTAATCAGAAAAGTTCATTATTTGCTACCTGTGTTAAAGTTGCGGAAGTATGCCCTGAACT
>NZ_VOPZ01000032.1 GCF_010470665.1 Desulfovibrio sp. JC022
AGGTAGCAAATAATGAACTTTTCTGATTACCGGATGGAACGCAGGTCCCGAAAAGAACTCACAACCGGACTGGTGCTTTACGGAGAAAACGAGCCAGCCGAGATGCAGATCGACAATCTCTGGAAAATTGTTGATCACCGAACAGGTGAAGAATTGGCAGATCCCAAAGGGGATTTTTCAGAATTCTCAACTGGTGACCGTATGTATCCTTCCATGATGAAGCCGGAGGTCAAACGCAGGTGGGACCAGAAGAATTACGAGTGGGAAGAAACCAAAGCCATGCATGCCAAGCTAAAACGTATGGTCCATGCCCAGTTCATGCAGGAAAATCCCGATCTGCCTGTGGTGCAGGGATTGAAACAAACCACCTACGGAAACGAAGTACAAACCGAATTCAAGAAGCATGTAAATGTTCATGGTTCCAGACTTAAACAATCAAGAACACCCCAGACCGGAACTGGGGACTCAATCCGCGATGAGATGCAGCGTGACAACGTGGACATCAACGAAATCGCGGATGAAGTTCTCCAATTCCTGACACCTAAAACTGAAGAAACCTATGGGGTGCTGGCTGTAAATCGGGATGAGAATCTTAGAATCGAAGATAAGGTGTTGGTATCCGCTGAGTCCACTCATGTCCTTGAATATCAGTATGATGATGAAGGTCGACTTCAGGCAGCGACTTACTGCGGCGAACCTGTGGAAGCCTATCGTTACAACAAGTTGGGGCAACGGGTGTTCTCTCAGGTCGCAGGTGGTGAGAAGCTGGAGTACAGCTACAACGATCTTGGACAATTGGTGCGTGCAGGCGACACTATATATGTTTACGATCAAGACGGTGACCTTTCCGAAAAGCACTCCTTCGAAGGCTGCACCAGATACGAATATCTGAAAACCGGACAGTTGTGCGAAGTCCATCTTCCTGATGGAACCGGCATTGAATACCGCTTTGATGAGCGCGGTTTCAGGACTGAAAAATACGTCAACGGTCAACGGGTTCAACGCTACCAGTGGAAAGATTTGACCACCCTTGCCGCAGTTGAAGATGCAGAAGGAATCAGCAAGTTTCACTACAATGAACAGGGCCGCTGCATGGGAATGATCCGTAATGGGCAGATCCATCTCTTTGCGACCGATCAGTTGGGGAGTGTCTTTACTATTGCCGATCCAGCAGGAAATAGTGTACAGGAAGTTCTATATGATTCTTTCGGAAGAAGGATACAGAACAGCAATCCCGAACATGATCCGCTGCTCGGTTTCTGCGGTGGTCTCTACGACTGCAACACCGGACTGATCCATTTCGGCTACCGCGAGTACGATCCTGTCATCGGCAGGTTCATATCTCCTGATCCGCTGGGATATGCTGGCGGG
>NZ_VOPZ01000033.1 GCF_010470665.1 Desulfovibrio sp. JC022
AGGTTCATCCGGTTAAAGAGTACTTTGCCTCATGAATGCCCATGATTCTGAGTTTGAAAAACTCTTGATCACGGTAGCCGTAGGCTTGGCGTTTCATGGTCTTGATCTTGTTGTTGGTGCCTTCCATCGGGCCTGACGAAATGGGATGATCGTACCAGTTCAGGATGCCCGATCTGTACCCTGCCATGGTGTTGCCTATGATCATCAGCGGGCCAATTCCCGAAGATGTTGCACGTGATATCCAGTCGTCCAAGAAAATCGCCGCTTCCTGCTTGTTTGCCTGACTCCAAATTTGCCGCAACTCCTCTTTCATATAGTAGGCGGTCGCCAACGGTTCATTCATCCGCAGTGCCTCTTTCAAACGATCCGGCTCGCCGTATTTCATTTGCAGGTTCTCTGGATTTTTCAAGAGAACCCAACGAGTGCCTTTGAGAACCTCCCTGTCGGGCATTTCTTTCAGTTCTCGATAGAGCCGCCGTCTGATCTCCGTCAGCTTGTCGTTCATGAGTTTCACGACGTGAAAGTGGTCGAAGACCAACGGGACTCCGGGCAAATTGGTCATTACCGCACTGATGTATGCGGAACTCAAATCCGTTGCCACGGCATGTATCCGAGCCTTTGAGCGTTTCAACCGTTTCCAGAAGGGAATCAGAGCCTCCGCCCCCTTGCCGTCGCCCACGAATACGACTGCTCCGCTTTGCAGATCCATGACCAAAGTCAGATACTTGTGCCCCTTGCGCACGCTGATCTCGTCAATGGCGATGTACTTGAGTTTCGACAAGGGCGGATTGCCAAATCGCCGCTGAAGATGCCGTTTGAAGATGGACTTGACGCCATCCCAGCCGATACCAAGCAGGTCGGCCACATCAAGCATGGTCATCATCTTTGTGAGGGATAAAACAAAACGCTCGAAAGCCCGAGTGTACCACCGTCGAGGCTCGGCAATTTTGAGATCAATTCGCCTGACGCAGTTACATTTTCGACACTCCACACGTGGGGCGGAAACGCACAGCCAAACCGGCTTTGGGCCTACGGGAACCGTCCTGAGCCATCTTTCAAATTCCCCGCGTCGAATGACTTTGCGGCTTCCGCACTCAGGGCATCGAATCAACTTTGATTTGGGACGTATATCAAAGATCACGTTTCCGGCCACAAAGGATTGGCGAACATAGTCATAGCCGGACAGCCCGAAGGCGTGGTAAAGCAAACTTGTGGACATGGCGGTTCATCCTCCCGATGGTTGGTGGTACTTCCACCGGTTGGACGCCATGTCCTATTTTTTGTCAAAAGTATCCTTGAGCCGGATGAACC
>NZ_VOPZ01000035.1 GCF_010470665.1 Desulfovibrio sp. JC022
TGTAAACCTCCCCAAGTTAGTGCCATCCATAAGTAGAGTTCTCTTGGGGTGAATGTTTTTGGACATACTCGACTGGGGTCATGTCTCCGAGCGATTCATGTGGCCGCTCTTCGTTGTATTGACGAATCCAGTATTCGGTTATGTCCTTGACCTCCGATAGCGTTGAGAACAGGTAAAAATCTAAAACCTCGTTGCGAAACGTTTTGTTGAAACGTTCAATGTATGAATTTTGAGTCGGTTTGCCTGGCTGAATGAATTCCAGCGCAACACCATTTCTTTCAGCCCAATCTGCCAATGTTACCGAGATAAGTTCCGGACCGTTATCCATCCTCATTTTCTCAGGAAAACCGCGCCACGCTGAGACTCTGTCCAGCACACGAGTAATCCTTCCGGCGGGCAGGCTTGTATCGACTTCAATTGCTAAGCATTCACGGCTGAAATCATCAAGCACGTTAAAAGTTCTAAACCTTTGTCCACTCATCAGCGAGTCATGCATAAAGTCGATCGACCAGCAAATGTTGGCTTTCGGCGGAACCGATAAAGTCTGAGGATTCCGGGAAGGCAAACGTTTTTTACCCTTTCGCCGGAAGTTCATTTTTAGCATGCAATAAACTCGATAAACCCTTTTATGATTCCAGCGGTGTCCTCGTTTGCGCAGCAGGACGAACAATTTTCTGAAACCGTAACGAGGGTACCGATCAGCCAACTTAAGAAGCATTTCAATGAGTAACGAATCATCTCGCGGATTAGGCTTGTAGCAATACACTGAGCGGCTTAAGCGCAGTGCGCTGCATGCTTGTCGAATACTGAGACAAAATTCGTTACGGAAATAGTCAACAAGCTCACGCTTCTCAGCTGGCTTTAAAGCTTTTTTGCTATGACATCCTTCAGGGCTTCATTTTCAAGGCTCAAATTAGCAAACATATTTTTGAGCTTACGATTCTCTTCTTCAAGGTCCTTCAGACGACGAATATCGGAAGCTTCCATACCACCGAACTTGGATTTCCACTTGTAGTACGTGGCTTGACTTACTTTGTAATCTCGACACACGTCTGCGACTTTACGACCACCTTCGGCCTCTTTCAGGATTTTAATAATTTGGCTTTCACTGAATTTGGATTTCCGCATCGAAACAACCTCCTTCATGGCTGTCTTTATCAGAAATCTCTACTTTGCGCTGGGACTAATATACGGGAGGGCTACA
>NZ_VOPZ01000036.1 GCF_010470665.1 Desulfovibrio sp. JC022
GAATATTTGGCTCATCATTTTGAACGCAATCCTAACGATGGTTTCGACATTGAGAATTAACCGGCTGCGTTAGCCTGCCGGTGTTATGCTGGACTTTCAGTCCGCTAGCTCAAACCCACCAGCTTCTAGCTGGTGGTTGTTTAGTAGTAGTTTTTTGATGGTGGATCAAATAGTTTTTCCAAACTGGACTGCCTGAAATCATTTACTTGAACAATTCGCCTTTCGGAGTTGCGAGCTACCCATCAATTCCCTTTGTTTTTTGACCTTGTCGCTTGGTTAAGACATAAATACAGAATGGTTGTTTGAGAGTTTCGGACATCATGGCTAACTGCTCAGTAACTTACGTAACTCATAAATTAAGCAAAGATACGAAAAAATGGCACGCTAAGTTCGAAAGCCCTGTTTGCAGCCATGGTTCAACTGTGCTACAAACGTAATGCGCACAAGGAGGCAGTCATGCAAACTACATCAATAAGCGCACGATTTGACGATGAAATGTTGGCTCGTTTGGACGAAATTGCCAATGGACTTGGAAGGTCAAGGACTTCCATTATCAAGGAAGCCGTTGCCAACTACTTAGACTACGACTTTTGGTTCAGGGAGCAAATGGTCAAAGGTTTGGCCGACTTGGAGGCAGAGCACACTGTAGGCCATGATCAAGTGAAGGATTCCATCCGGGAGATGGGGTACAATGTTGATTAAATGGGCGAATAGTGCCCATCGTGATATTGCGGGAATCCTGCGATACTTCATCGAGATTCAAGAAAAGGATGTTGGTCAGAATCTTGTTAACAGGCTCTTTTATGCCATCGAACTTCTTGCTCAATTCCCCCATTCAGGCCGCTCTGGACAAGTTGAAGGGACACGAGAGCTTATGATTCCTGATCCATCATACATTCTTATTTACAAAGTGACCGAGCATGTTGAGATAGCCCGAGTTCTCCACATTCACCAAAAATGGTCTTAAATAAGTTCAAGCTCAAATGTGACTTTTCTTAGTCCAATGAGAAACCCCCCGGCTTTGCCGGGGGACCAGTAAAGTTTGACTTATGCGGGAATAAACTAAAGCCTCCCCTGATGAGTTGCTCAAAGTGAGCACAGGAGAGGCTTAATGAAGAGTAAGTCAAGCCTATGCCATACACG
>NZ_VOPZ01000038.1 GCF_010470665.1 Desulfovibrio sp. JC022
CGATATCGATCGTGACCTTGATACGGAGCTGGAACTGCTAACTATGATGAATGCGCTAACTATGGATATGATGCCAAAACTAGACCKATTTTATATCACCCTTCAATTCGAATTAGCAAAAGCAATGTCTCCTTGCATARTAYGGATTCCAAACATTCATGATCTGGATGTGAATGAGTCGAATTACTTATCCCTCGGTCTATTAGTGAATCATCTCTCTGAAAGATGTTCCACTAGAAATATTCTTGTTATTGCTTCGACTCATATTCCCCAAAAAGTGGATCCTGCTCTAATAGCTCCGAATAAATTAAATACGTGCATTAAGATACGARGGCTTCTTATTCCACAACAACGAAAGCACTTTTTCACTCTTTCATATACTAGGGGATCTCACTTGGAAAAGAAAATGTTCCATACTAACGGATTCAGGTCCATGGGTTCCAATGCAAGAGATCTTGTAGCACTTACCAATGAGGSCCTGTCGATTAGTATTACACAGAAGAAATCAATTATAGACACTAATACAATTCGATCCGCTCTTCATAGACAAACTTGGGATTTGCGATCCCAGGTAAGATCGGTTCAGGATCATGGGATCCTTTTCTATCAGATAGGAAGGGCTGTAGCACAAAATGTACTTCTAAGTAATTGTCCCACCGATCCTATATCTATCTATATGAAGAAGAAATCATGGAACGAAGGGGATTCTTATTTGTACAAATGGTACTTCGAACTTGGAAGGAGCATGAAGAAATTAACGATACTTCTTTATCTTTTGAGTTGTTCTGCCGGATCGGTCGCTCAAGATCTTTGGTCTCTACCCGGACCCGATGAAAAAAAYGGGATCACTTCTTATGGACTCGTTGAGAATGATTCGGATCTAGTTCATGGCCTATTAGAARTAGAAGGCGCTCTGGCGGGATCTTCACGGACAGAAAAAGATTGCAGTCCGTTTGATAATGATCGGGTTACATTGCTTCTTCGACCCGAACCGAAGAATCCCTTAGATATGATGCAAAATAGATCTTGTTCCGTCTTTGATCAGAGATTTCTCTATGAAAAATACGAATCGGAGTTTGAAGAAGGGGAGGGGGAAAGAGCCCTTGACCCGCAACAGATAGAGGAGGATTTATTCAA
>NZ_VOPZ01000042.1 GCF_010470665.1 Desulfovibrio sp. JC022
TAACCAAACCTTTTGCGTGGGCTCGACGCGCCCTTGTATGGTCTGGGGAGGCTTACTTATCTTATAGTTTAGGGGCTWTATCCATCTTTGGCTTAACCGCTKGTKGTTTTGTTTGGTTCAATAATACCGCTTATCCGAGCGAGTTTTACGGACCTACTGGACCAGAAGCCTCTCAGGCTCAAGCGTTTACTTTKCTAGTTAGAGACCAACGCCTTGGGGCTAATGTAKGGTCCGCTCAAGGACCYACTGGTTTAGGTAAATATCTAATGCGTTCCCCCACCGGAGAAGTCATYTTTGGGGGCGAAACTATGCGTTTTTGGGATCTGCGTGCTCCTTGGTTAGAACCTTTAAGAGGTCCAAATGGATTGGACTTGAGTAGGTTGAMAAAAGATATACAACCTTGGCAAGAACGGCGTTCCGCAGAATATATGACTCATGCTCCTTTAGGCTCTTTAAATTCTGTGGGTGGCGTAGCTACCGAGATTAATGCAGTCAATTATGTCTCTCCTAGAAGTTGGTTAGCTACCTCTCATTTTGTTCTAGGATTCTTCTTCTTCGTAGGTCATTTGTGGCACGCCGGAAGGGCTCGTGCAGCTGCAGCGGGGTTTGAAAAAGGAATTGATCGTGATTTTGAACCTGTTCTTTCTATGACCCCTCTTAATTGAGATGAGACAGGAGATCCAATGCTTGAATTGAAGTACAAATCACTTTGATTTCAGCATACATTTCTATATTGGAATCGGGTTATACTCAAAAAAAGTCCTTTTTCAGCTCATTTCTCTATAATAGATTTTTTTTTCTTTTTTCTGGCTTGGCTARGTGGGATAGCCAAGCCATCCCCCTTTCTTTATGATA
>NZ_VOPZ01000043.1 GCF_010470665.1 Desulfovibrio sp. JC022
ATACCTTTTGTTTCATTTCTTCTGGAACAATCAYAAACACTTTTTGAATTATGGACCCGCTACCAGAAATTCAATGCGTAATTTCAGTATKCAATGTGTATTCCTGAATAATCTCATTTTTCAATTATTCAACCATTTCATTTTACCAAGTTCAATGTTAGCCAGGTTAGTTAACATTTMTATGTTTCGATGCAACAACAAGATGTTATTTGTAACAAGTAGTYTTGTTKGTTGGTTAATTGGTCACATTTTATTCATGAAATGGCTTGGATTGGTATTAGTCTGGATACGGCAAAATCATTCTATTAGATCGAATAAGTACATTCGATCTAATAAGTACCTTGTATCAGAATTGAKAAATTCTATGGCTCGGATTTTTAGTATTCTCTTATTTATTACCTGTGTCTACTATTTAGGCAGAATATCGTCACCCATTCTTACTAARAAACTGAAAGAAACCTCAAAAAAGGAAGAAATGGAAGAAGAAGGGAAGGAGACAGATAATAAGAAAATTAATACACAAGAAAAATAAAAAAGAAGATAAAAAGAAATGCGACCCCCTCCTACATATTTAATACCTTCTCCTATAAAGAAACTAACAACACCAACGCCRTTTGTAATGCCGTCAATTACACGTCTATCCAAAAAATGAGTTAATTTTCCCAACCCTCTTATCGTAGARTTAAAAGATGTTTCATAAAAAATATCTATATAAGCCCGATTATATGACCAATCATATAGCRCGTTTAGTGTTTTGTCCCAATGGCTTCTGTTCAAACCTGTTTTATTTTTAACAAATGAATTAATTAAATCAAAATTTTGAAAAGATGAATAAATTGGTTTA
>NZ_VOPZ01000044.1 GCF_010470665.1 Desulfovibrio sp. JC022
TTTGCGTAGAAAGAGTATTCTTGCTTGTTTCAACGATCCTCGATACAGAAGAAAGAGTTCGGGCATTACTAAATACGGRACTCTMGAAATGCATTCAATCCYACAAAAAGAGGATTTGATTGAGTATCRAGGAGACAAAGAGTTTTGGCCAAAATACCAAACGAAAGTCGATCMGTTTTTTTTCATTCCCRAGGAAGTGCATATCTTACCMGTATCTTCGTACATAATGGTMCGGAACAATAGTATCAYTAGGRTAGATACACAAATTACTTTMACTATAAGAAGCCGRGTGRGCRGMTTGGTCCRAGTGGAGAGAAAAAAAAACMGAATTGAACTAAAAATCTTTTCTGGAGATATCCATTTTCYTGGAGAGAYAGATAAGATATCCCGACATAGYGGCGTCTTGATACCACTAGGAACAGGAAAACCAAATTCCAAGGAATCAAAAAAACGGAAACATTGGATCTATGTTCAACGRATTACACTTAGTAAGAAAAAGTATTTTGTTTTAATTCGGCCGGTCGTTACATACGAAATAATGGAGGGTATAACTTTAGCAACACTTTTTCCCCCGGATCCGCTRCAGGMAAGGGATAATGTGCAACTTCAAGTTGTCAATTATATCCTTTCKGGAAATGGTAAACCAATTCGAGGAATTTCTGATACAAATATTCAATTAGTTCGGACTTGTTTAGTATTGAATTGGACACAAGGCAAAAAAAGTTCTTCTARTCAAGAAGCCCYTGCTTCCCTTGTTGAAATAAGGGCAAATGCTTTGATTCGGCATTTCCTAAGAATTGACTTGGTGAAATCTACTATTTCAT
>NZ_VOPZ01000045.1 GCF_010470665.1 Desulfovibrio sp. JC022
TCATACGGCTCCTCTTTATGTGCATAAAGAAAATAATCAAAAAAGATGAAAATATTCTCATTATGGACTGAGCAGGGCTAGTGTTTTTACAAGAAATCTCTAGCCAACCTTCCTGCCAGAGATCCGTTTTTAACATCAAGTGTCTTGAGACTCSATAGAAACGAGAACTCCAACAATTTCTTTGTTTTCAACGCCTCCTAATTTCCGGAAATTAGTCACCTCAACAGCCCTCGATGGTTCTATTGGTATCCAAATACAAACGAGATGGATGCTTGTTGTCCSAACCATTCTTTTAGTCCCGAGCCAAAAAAGGAAAGGSATAATTCCGAACAAGGTTTTTTGTTGTTAATTCCTAAGTGTAGTGCTTCTTTCCTTATGCTGTCCATCGGTACTAGTGGAGYAGGGTTGTCCTATAATACAGAACCTCTAGGTGTAACCTTTCGCTCAATACTAGAATCACAAATTGAAACATAGCATCTGAGGTTGCATTAATCGAGGATACATGACAGAAGGAATTGTTYTATTTCCAAACTTCACCTTCAACAAGCGTAGATTTATTTCAGGAATTTTYCCGAATCACGTGTCTTTCCCGKAAATGAAATAAAAAAGAGTCAAATCGCACCATCTCTRTAATAGGTAAATGCCTCCTTTTCTAATGAGGTTGTCGGAATTATTTGCAATAAKATATTGGCTACAATYGAAAAGGTCTTWTCAATAAAATTTCCATTTATTCGCGATCTAGGCATAGCTAGCAATCCATTCTAGAATTCTTCTCATTTCCTCTCGCGGGAAAATGATCCCCCAAAGAAAAGAATTGT
>NZ_VOPZ01000046.1 GCF_010470665.1 Desulfovibrio sp. JC022
GATACGATTTTGATTTATTTATTTCTAAAAGCTATCTATAAAAGAAATTAGATAGAATAACTTCCGTTTTTTCAACTGATAATGAAAGAGCAAAATCGGGATACATACCAATACCTAGTACGGGTAAAAAAATYGAGATCGAAAGAAATAATTCTCTCGGTCCAGAATCAAAAAAATAAGAGTTTGAAACATTAAATATTTTGTACCCATAGAACATCTGGTGTAACATAGATAATAAATAAATAGGAGTTAATAGCATTCCAATTGCCATTACARATRTAATTAGGAGTTTTGTAATTAAAAGATATTTTGGACTAGTAATTAGTCCAAAAAAGACTATTAATTCGGCAACAAAACCACTCATACCTGGTAATGCAAGGGAGGCCATCGAAAAGCTATTGAACATTGTGAATATTTTTGACATTGGAATAGCTATTCCACCCATTTCGCCAAGATAAACAAGACGTATTCGATCATAAGTCATTCCGGCCAAGAAAAAAAGTGCAGCACCAATAAATCCATGAGAGATTATTTGTAAAAGGGCTCCGTTTAGTCCCATATCGGTGATAGAACTAATTCCTATAATTATGAAACCCATATGAGATACAGAGGAATAGGCTATTCTTTTTTTTAAATTCTGTTGACTRATAGATGTTRAAGCTGCATAGATTATTTGTATTGCGCCTATTATCATAAAACAAGGAGAAAATAGAGAATGCGCRTGGGGGAATAATTCCATATTGATGCGAATTAATCCATATGCTCCCATTTTTAATAAGATTCCGGCTAGAAGCATACAAGTACTATAATG
>NZ_VOPZ01000047.1 GCF_010470665.1 Desulfovibrio sp. JC022
GAAAAATCGGATTATTTGGTGGAGCTGGGGTTGGGAAAACGGTACTCATTATGGAATTGATTAACAATATTGCCAAAGCACACGGGGGCGTATCYGTATTTGGCGGAGTGGGAGAGCGTACTCGTGAAGGAAATGATCTTTACATGGAAATGAAAGAATCTGGRGTTATTAATGAAGAAAATATTACCGAATCRAAAGTGGCCCTGGTTTACGGTCAGATGAATGAACCACCGGGAGCTCGKATGAGGGTTGGTTTGACTGCCCTAACGATGGCGGAATATTTTCGAGATGTTAATGAACAAGACGTACTTCTATTTATCGACAATATCTTCCGTTTCGTGCAAGCAGGATCCGAGGTATCAGCCTTATTGGGTAGAATGCCTTCCGCGGTCGGTTATCAACCAACCCTAAGTACCGAAATGGGCTCTTTACAAGAAAGAATTACTTCTACCAAAGAAGGGTCGATCACCTCTATTCAAGCAGTTTATGTACCTGCAGACGATTTGACTGATCCTGCTCCTGCTACKACATTTGCACATTTAGATGCTACTACCGTACTCTCAAGAGGCTTAGCTGCCAAGGGCATCTAYCCAGCAGKAGATCCTTTAGATYCAACTTCAACCATGCTTCAACCKCGGATCGTTGGTGAGGAACATTATGAAACTGCGCAAAGAGTTAAACAAACCTTACAACGCTATAAAGAGCTTCAGGACATTATAGCTATCTTGGGGTTGGACGAATTATCCGAAGAAGATCGTTTAACCGTAGCAAGAGCGCGAAAAATTGAGCGTTTCTTAT
>NZ_VOPZ01000048.1 GCF_010470665.1 Desulfovibrio sp. JC022
CAGAGGTCTTCTAAACCTTTGGTATAGGTTCAAATCCTATTGGACGCAATTTTTTCCATCTATTCTTTTTATTTTGATAACAAAAAAKACTTTTTGCATAATTCTAATTGGAATCTTTTTGTTTTTTAAGATAAATAAGATTAAGATAAAAGTTCAAAWTTTCTTTATGCTTCTTCTTGAAGAAGAAASCGGTTCATTTGTTCCTGAATAGCTTCTTTCAAAAGGACTTCTGCTTCCTCAGTAAATATCTTAGTAGAATTTATGATTTCTTGGAACTTAGGTTTAGTAGTTTTTACATAAGTACGCAATTCAACAAGAAATTGTCTTACTCGTTCAATTTCTAATGAATCAAGATAACCGTTTGTTCCGGCATAAATAGCCATTATTTGATCTTCTACCGTAAGAGGAGCTGATTGGGGTTGTTTAAGCGATTCGCGTAATCGTTGACCTCTTGCCAATTGCTTCTGAGTAGCTTTATCAAGATCTGAAGCAAATTGTGCAAAGGCTTCTAGTTCGGCAAATTGTGCCAGTTCCAATTTTAATTTCCCAGCTACTTGTTTCATGGCTTTAATTTGAGCTGCGGACCCCACCCTAGAAACAGAAATACCCACATTAATAGCAGGTCTGATTCCAGCATTGAATAAATCGGCAGATAAAAAGATTTGTCCATCAGTAATGGAAATTACATTAGTAGGAATATAAGCTGAAACATCTCCCGATTGAGTTTCCACTATTGGTAAGGCGGTCATACTTCCTTCACCTAAACTAGAACTTGATTTAGC
>NZ_VOPZ01000050.1 GCF_010470665.1 Desulfovibrio sp. JC022
CGATTGTCTGGGAAATACTTCAGGCAGTTATGCRGGGGCATCCTGTATTGCTGAACAGAGCACCCACTCTGCATAAATTAGGCATACAGGCATTCCAGCCCGTTTTAGTCGAGGGGMGTGCTATTTGTTTACATCCATTAGTTTGTAAGGGATTCAATGCSGATTTTGATGGRGATCAAATGGCTGTTCATGTACCTTTATCTTTGGARGCTCAAGCGGAGGCCCGYTTACTTATGTTTTCTCATATGAATCTTTTGTCTCCAGCGATCGGAGACCCCATTTCCGTACCAACRCAAGATATGCTTATTGGACTCTATGTATTAACRAGCGGGAATCGTAGAGGTATTTGTGTAAATAGATATAATCCACGGAATCGCAGAACCTATCAAAAWAAAAGAAGTGACAACAATGTGTATACAAAAGAACCTTGTTTTTCTAATTCCTATGATGCGATTGGARCTTATCGCCAAAAGMRAATTAATTTAGATAGTCCTTTGTGGCTCCGRTGGCGACTAGAYCAACGCCTTATTGCTTCAAGAGAAACTGCCATCGAGGTTCACTATGAATCTTTAGGCACTTATTATGAAATTTATGGACACTATCTAATAGTAAGAAGTATAAAAAAAGAAATTTTTTTTATATACATTCGAACCACTGCTGGTTATATTTCTCTTTATCGAGAAATTGAAGAAGCCGTACATGGGTTTTCTCATGCCTGTTCATACGGTACCAACTAGGCT
>NZ_VOPZ01000051.1 GCF_010470665.1 Desulfovibrio sp. JC022
CAAGCTAGAGGACGTAGTTATGCGATAAAAAAAACTACCTGTCATATAACTATTGTAGTGAAAGATCGATCTTTAGATGAATATATAGTAGTGCATATATAGTAGTGGAGTAGTATGGGACAAAAAATWAATCCACTTGGTTTCAGACTTGGTRYAACCCAAAATCATCATTCGCTTTGGTTTGCACAACCAAAAAATTATTCTGAGGGTCTACAAGAAGATCAAAAAATACGAAATTTTATTAAAAATTATGTACAAAAAACTATGAGAATACCTTCCGGCTCCGAGGGAATTGCGCGTATAGAGATTCAAAAAAGAATCGATTTGATCCAAGCGATAATCTATATGGGATTCCCAAAGTTATTGATTGAAAGTCGACCGCAAGGAATAGAAGAATTACAGATGAATCTACAAAAAGAATTTCATTATGTAAACCAAAAACTGAATATTACTATCACAAGGATTGCAAAACCTTATGGAAACCCTAATATTCTTGCAGAATTTATAGCCGGACAATTAAAGAATAGAGTTTCATTTCGAAAAGCAATGAAAAAAGCCATTGAATTAACTGAACAAGCGGACACMAAAGGAATTCAAGTACAAATTGCAGGGCGTATCGACGGAAAAGAGATTGCACGTGTTGAATGGATCAGAGAAGGTAGGGTTCCCCTACAAACCATTCGAGCTAAAATTGATTATTGTTGCTATATAGTTCGGACTATCTA
>NZ_VOPZ01000052.1 GCF_010470665.1 Desulfovibrio sp. JC022
GAGAAACAAGAGAAATAAATAATTCAATCAAATAAACTCAAAAAAATAATATGGTTCGAGAGAAAGTAACAGTATCTACTCGGACACTACAGTGGAAGTGTGTTGAATCAAGAACAGATAGTAAACGTCTTTTTTATGGGCGCTTTATTCTGTCTCCACTTATGAAAGGCCAGGCCGACACAATAGGCATTGCGATGCGAAGAGCTTTGCTTGGAGAAATAGAAGGAACATGTATCACACGTGTAAAATCTGAGAACGTCCCYCACGAATATKCTACTAYAACRGGTATTCAARAATCARTTCATGAAATTTTAATAMATTYGAAAGAAAYTGTATTGAAAAGTAATCTATATGGAACTTGTGATGCGTTTATTTGTGTCAGAGGTCCTGGATATGTAACTGCTCARGATATCATCTTACCRCCTTATGTAGAAATCGTCGACAATACACAACATATAGCTAGCCTGACAGAACCAATTSGTTTGTGTATTCGATTAGAAATTGAGCGAAATCGTGGCTATTTCCTAAAAATGCCACATAACTTGCAAGATGCAAGTTATCCTATAGATGCTATATTCATGCCTGTTCGAAATGTGAATCATAGTATTCATTCGTATGGGGATGGAACTCAAAAACAAGAAATACTTTTTCTCGAAATATGGACAAATGGGAGTTTAACTCCGAAAGAAGCACTTCATGAAGCCTCC
>NZ_VOPZ01000054.1 GCF_010470665.1 Desulfovibrio sp. JC022
AGTGTGGAAGTGGGAGCACATTACTATGGACTTCGTCGTGGGATTGCCGTTGACTCAGCGTAGGCATGACGCAGTTTGAGTGTGGAAGTGGGAGCACATTACTATGGACTTCGTCGTGGGATTGCCGTTGACTCAGCGTAGGCATGACGCAGTTTGGGTCGTGGTTGATCGGTTGACCAAATCAGCACATTTTCTACCGATCAACGTGAAGKTCGGAGCAGAGCGCCTTTCTGAGTTGTAYTTGGMSGAGATAGTGCGTCTTCAYGGGGTACCTCACACYATTGTGTCCGATCGKGATCCGAGRTTYACYAGCAGGCTTTGGGAGCAGGTGCAGAYTGGCTTGGGCACSAAGTTGAAGTTCAGYACGKYCTTTCATCCGCAGACWGATGGGCAGTCSGAGAGRACCATTCAGATTCTSGAGGATATGYTGAGRGCYTGTGTTCTRGACTTTGGTGGWTCTTGGGAGCAGTTCATGCCGTTGGCRGAGTTCGCTTATAACAWCAGTTTYCAGGCTACCATCGGCATGGCACCGTTYGAGGCGTTGTATGGCAGGAGGTGCAGGACTCCTTTGTGCTGGGATGARCCGAGYGAGCGGCAGTTGCTGGAGGCCAGTCAGGTTCCRTTRCTTGAGGATGCGATCGAGAAGGTCCGAGTGATCCGGCAGCGG
>NZ_VOPZ01000055.1 GCF_010470665.1 Desulfovibrio sp. JC022
AGAGTATTCTTTCCTAATGGATCCCTTTGAATTCCATATTCGAAGTTGCGATCGGATCTATTCATCAAAAAGAATCGATTCAATACATTTCTTATGTACCCATAGGTACTATATTGGATTTGAATCCGATTTCGGATCAATCTATATTGATTGACTGCCTCCATTATGTTGTTGCTAGCAAATACCACCGTTTTTCGTTTTGGATCTTCCAAGTCATTCCCGCAGGAGATCCGGACCCATTTTTTTCTGATCCTTCGAGAAAAAGATTCATTCTCTTCATAAAAAATAGGAGGTAGAACCAATAAAGGTTTCTTTTTCGATTCATCCCTGGCCTCGTTCAAGAATTGTTTTTGATCCAATCCGTAGGAATCAATAGAAAAGGCAAATCCCTTATGATACACCGGATCCGGCTCGGTTATTGATCGAGTGAATAGATCCGCCATTTCTTGAAATCTCTCTTCTGATTCAAAATCGTGGTGTAACRTGTATCCTCCCCTGTTCCGGKCATGGAATAGATGAAATAAATCAAAAAACGGATTTTTGTTCAAGAATGAAAKTTTATTGGAACTGTCCATATCCGATTYATCCTTCAGAACCCTACCATACCCCGGATCTGATGAAATAGGATGAATTRAGACAGTATTTTGTAAATACGTAATTATCTTGA
>NZ_VOPZ01000057.1 GCF_010470665.1 Desulfovibrio sp. JC022
TCGTTGAAATTTAAGAGATTACTCGTCGAAAAGAACTTTATCTTTTTTCTAACTGTAATAACCAGAACTGATACTGATAATAATGATCCACATAAAAGGGATGCATAGCCTAATATCATCATACTTACGTGCATTATTAGCCATTCGGATTGAAGAGCAGGTACTAARAYTGCGGATTCRTGTATTTSCGTAAAAAGGCCTGAAGTAGCAAAGCCCTGAGTCAAAATAGCACTTGGGCCARTTATTGTACTTAGAAWTTTTTGATCTTTTTTGAAATATGGACCTATATGAAAAARGGAAAAACCCCATGAAAGAAAGATTAATGATTCATATAGATTGCTTAAAGGAAAATGTYCCGAATAAAYCCAACGAKTAATCAATAACCCTGTTAGGCAGAAAAAACYGATTATCAGGCCCTTTTTGTATGAATCATATAATTTTACGATTTCATCGACTGAAAAGGCTATCAAAKAAATTGTAATTATAATTGAAACSGTCGAAAAGGAAAKATGAGTTAATACATGTTCTAGGGTTGMAAAYATCATAAAAAGCCCCTTAATTAGAAAATCGAAATAGGAAATTAAATTCATTATAGGATCTAATTATTTTGTTTTAGTTTTAGTAGATGCCCTGCCGCCACTCGGACTCGAACC
>NZ_VOPZ01000059.1 GCF_010470665.1 Desulfovibrio sp. JC022
TTGATTGCACATTACAAATGTATGTATGTGTCGTCTTATTTTTGCCCAACTCGCTATTTAATTGTCAAAGACCTTGGTCATTACTGCGAACCTACAATATGTTGTATTTTACGGCTCGTGTCAACCTTGCGTCTGTTTTTTTTTCAGAGAACTTTCCGCTCGACTTTCGTCGAAGCGAGGGTCAGTTTCTATCGAAACCAGAGACCCGTGTCAACCACTTTCGTGATCTTTTTTGAAACTCGCTGACCCGCTCTTTCGAGCGGCGCGGAGATGAAACCTAGTTAAGTTCGCATCCGCTGTCAACAACTTTCTGAAATTTGTTTTTTCAATGATCCCGAAGGTTTGTTTTCCCTCGGTGCGGTGTGGGAATTTAAAGAAACCCGAGCCGCTTGTCAATCACTTTTTATTCGCCTCGTCCTGAGGCTCAGCCCTTCGGGCCGTTGCCTTATCAGGCAACGCTCAAATCCGCTGTCCTGCGGATTTGTGAAAGTTTTTTTTTCGTCGGCAAGAGCCCTTCCAGCTCGTCGCTCAACTACCTTATATTATCACCGCCGCCCTTCTATCCGTTCTGGATTTCATCGTAACGCCCGGTCATAAACTCAAACTTTCTTTAATGATCTCTGCACCTTACTTTCGATC
>NZ_VOPZ01000060.1 GCF_010470665.1 Desulfovibrio sp. JC022
CTACACCAAAACTAGGTGCAAAGAACCAACCAGACTGCCCCAATGGATAAATCAGGAATACCGAGACAAAAACAGCAATTGGACCAGAAAATGCAATTGCGTCTACACCAAAACTAGGTGCAAAGAACCAACCAGACTGCCCCAATGGATAAATCAGGAATACCGAGACAAAAACAGCAATTGGACCAGAAAATGCAATTGCGTTATAAGGCCGCAATTGAACAGATCGAGCAAGCTCAAATTGACGTAACATGAAACCTATTAATCCGAAAGCACCATGCAGGGCAACAAAAGTCCACAGACCGCCTAATTGACACCAACGAGTAAAATCTCCTTGTGCTTCCGGGCCCCATAGTAACAATAAAGAATGCGCTAAACTATTAGCAGGAGTCGAAACTGCAGCTGTTAAGAAATTGCAGCCTTCCAAATAAGAACTGGCCAATCCATGGGTATACCATGAGGTTACAAAGGTTGTACCTGTGAACCAACCCCCTAAAGCGAAATAGGCACAAGGAAAGAGCAATAGGCCGGACCAGCCTACAAAAACGAAACGGTCCCTCCGTAACCAGTCATCCATAATATCAAATAAATCATTTTCGTCTTTGGTAAATTTACCTAGGGCTATAGTCATAGTGA
>NZ_VOPZ01000061.1 GCF_010470665.1 Desulfovibrio sp. JC022
ATTCCAATTACAATACTCGTTGAGAAAAAACCGTAATAAATGCAAAGAAGAAGCATCTTTTAACCAATAGCGAAGAGCTTGAACCAAGATTTCGACGTGGAYAGAGTAGGGTATTAGGATATCTAATACAAGATTTAGATGTGGAAAAWTTTCTTCTAAAAARGGAAATACTGAATGAATCGATCGTAAATTCTGAGATTTKAYTATCTTTKTCCYTTCTAGACAYGATATTAATCGTARAKAAAATGGAATTTCCACAACCARAGCAAMCCCCYCTGATAAAATTGGAGAATACAAATTSTTGTTGAGSGYCAMAAAAAGGTTTTTGTTTGAATCATTAGGAGTACTAAGAAAATGATTCTGTTGATAYATTTGAGTAATTAACCGTTTCACAAYCAGTAAACTRRATTTCTTARCGTAACYCGGATTTTCCGACAAAAYSGATCTACCAAAACCATGATCATGAGCAAACGCATAAATATACTCCTGAAAGATAAGGGGATATAGGAAGTCATGTTGTTGAGATTTCTCTGGCTTTAAATATCTTTGGATTTCCTCCATTTGAACTTATAGTTAAATCAAAAAGAGAGGTTTTGGGGGGTTATCAAATGATACATAGTGCGATACAGTTAAAA
>NZ_VOPZ01000062.1 GCF_010470665.1 Desulfovibrio sp. JC022
GAACAGCAATCCCGAACATGATCCGCTGCTCGGTTTCTGCGGTGGTCTCTACGACTGCAACACCGGACTGATCCATTTCGGCTACCGCGAGTACGATCCTGTCATCGGCAGGTTCATATCTCCTGATCCGCTSGGATATGCTGGCGGGGATGTGGATGTTTACGGCTATTGTTTGAATGATCCGATTAACTTTGTGGATAGGAACGGATTGCAGAGCAGCAGTGAAGAGAGTGACAGTGATACTTCAGGAACTGGCGGAAACAGCACTGCATCCGAGAGCACTGAAAGTAAGTCATCTAGTTCCGGTGGTTATGCTGGAGGAGATTTTGGCCCAGGCTATAACGGAACCAGCGGAAGTGCCTACGGCCCCACAGACGCCGGTTGGGGATACAATACTGATCCGGGAGGTTCACACTATGGCGGTAATACTCTTGGCGGCGAAGGGCAGAATAAAAATGCGAGAAACAGTGGTCAAAATGCTAAAAACAATGCGAACTATGCTCAAGGGAGCGCGCAGGCTACAACTGACCTAAACCAATCAGGTGCGCGGAAAGGTCAGGCAGTGGCGGACTCTGCTAATGCGTTGGCGGCTAAGCAGGCTCAAGTTACTGCAAAAGAGCAGGAGAAGCAG
>NZ_VOPZ01000064.1 GCF_010470665.1 Desulfovibrio sp. JC022
TCTTCTACATTATTCTATCAACTAGAGGCTGTTCACCTTGGAGACCYGCTGCGGTTATCAGTACGACCTGGCATGAAAACTATTCCKTCCTGYGGATTTYYACGGGCCGKCACRAGCGCACCGGAGCCAGCAAAGGTGCTGGCCTCTKCCAGCCAKAARMCCCCATCTCCGGATAAACCAATTCCGGGGTGATAAGCTGTTAAGAAGAAAAGATAACTCCTCCCAGGGCTCGCGCCGACGTCTCCACATTCAGTTACGTTACCGTGAAGAATCCATATCCAGGTTCCGGAATCTTAACCGGATTCCCTTTCGATGGTGGCCTGCATAAAAWCAGGCCTTTGAAACGGMGCTTCCCCATCTCTTAGGATCGACTAACCCACGTCCAACTGCTGTTGACGTGGAACCTTTCCCCACTTCAGTCTTCAAAGTTCTCATTTGAATATTTGCKRCTACCACCRAGATCTGCACTAGAGGCCGTTCGACCCGACCTTACGGTCTAGGCTTCGTCACTGACCTCCACGCCTGCCTACTCGTCAGGGCATCATATCAACCCTGACGGTAGAGTATAGGTAACACGCTTGCGCGCCATCCATTTTCAGGGCTAGTTCATTCGGCCGGTG
>NZ_VOPZ01000065.1 GCF_010470665.1 Desulfovibrio sp. JC022
TCCATGAGATTATAACGACCAGTACCTCTAATTCGACTAATGTCTGAATAATCAGGAATCCTAGGTTYTTTTTTACCCGAAAAATCGGAAAGGAAGAATTTTTGCCCCGACTGATCATTCGTTCCTAGAAGGTTTGATGTGGATCCTTTCTTGAGAGAAGGAAAATGCGCACTCATTTGATCTTGATCCTTATGAAGCGCAAGTGAGATTAGACTAGATCTGCACGGACTTCCCAATAATACCCATAAATGACTTGTTTTAGGTAGTAGATGAACGKTGCCATATTGAAATTCGAGTGCATGATACACGTCGGTGCTCCAGTGCATTTCTCCGTCCGAGTMAGAATAAATATGTTTTCGRACCCTCTCTTTAAAATTYAAAGTGGATGTTCCTGCACGAATTTCTGCAATTACTTGTTCTGATTCTACATATTGATCATTTTGAACTAAAAGAAMACTTTGGKGTGGAATRTTTACATTATGTTGAATATCTTCACTCTCAATAGTTACATACAAGTTTCTAGAACATAGAAACGCGGGATGTCCGTGGCGTGTACGTGTCGGATGAACCAAATCCTCATTGAATTTTATTTTTCCATTAGAAGGAGCTCGTACAT
>NZ_VOPZ01000066.1 GCF_010470665.1 Desulfovibrio sp. JC022
GAAGGGTACGAAATCAATCAGATTGATTTTTCGATCAAAAGTACTATGTTAAATCTTCGGTTTTTTCCTCTTCCTCTAGCCCTATCCTATAGGTACAGAATCAATAGAGAACCCTTTCTTCTGTATGAATCGATCTTATTCCATTCCAATTTTCGATACCTCCCAAGGAAAATATCGAATTRGATCTCAAATTAACGGGTTAGTGTGAGCTTATCCATGCAGTTATGCACTCTTCGAATAGGAATCCATTTTCTGAAAGATCCTGGCTTKCGTACTWTGGTGGGTCTCCGAGATCCTTTCGATGACCTATGTTGTGTTGAAGGGATATCKATCTAATCCGATCGATTGCGTAAAGCCCGCGATAGCAACGGAACCGGGGAAAGTATACAGAAAAGACAGTTCTTTTCTATTMTATTAGTATTTTCTATTATATTCGAATTAGATTAGTATTAGTTAGTGATTTAG
>NZ_VOPZ01000067.1 GCF_010470665.1 Desulfovibrio sp. JC022
AGCTTGATGCACTATCTCCCTTCAACCCTTTGAGCGAAATGCGGCAAAAGAAAAGGAAGGAAAATCSATGGACCGACCCCATCATCWCCACCCCGTAGGAACTACGAGATCACCCCAAGGGCGCCTKCGGCATCCAGRGGYCMCGGACCGACCATAGAACCCTGTTCAATAAGTGGAACGCATTAGCTGTCCGTTCTCAGGTTGGGCAGTAAGGGTCGGAGAAGGGCAATCACTCATTCTTAAWACCAGCGTTCTTAAGAYCAAAGAGTCGGGCGGAGGGGRGGGGRAAGCTCTCCGTTCCTGGTTCTCCTGTAGCTRGAACCTCCGGAACYRCAAGAATCCTTAGTTAGAATGGGATT
>NZ_VOPZ01000068.1 GCF_010470665.1 Desulfovibrio sp. JC022
TACTAAACAACCACCAGCTAGAAGCTGGTGGGTTTGAGCTAGCGGACTGAAAGTCCAGCATAACACCGGCAGGCTAACGCAGCCGGTTAATTCTCAATGTCGAAACCATCGTTAGGATTGCGTTCAAAATGATGAGCCAAATATTCTTGGATCATCTCTTTCGTGAGTTCTCCTGCTGTTACACAGAAATAACCGCGAGCCCAAAAATGGCGGCCCCAGTATCGTTTTTTAACCTGTGGGAATTCGTCAAATATTTTGAACGAACTTCTACCCTTAACTCGACGCATAATCTCAGAGGGAGCTATATGCGGTGGGGCTGAAACAAGAATATGAACATGATCCTTGCTCACCACACCACGTAAAATTTGAATCTCCATCTGCTCACATATTTGACGCACAAGATCGCGGACTCTAACGGCTAAATCGCCTTGTAGCATCTGATAGCGATACTTCGTGACCCAAACAAAGTGATACTCAATTTTGTACTTCGTATGACTGCCTCTGCGGTATTCCATACGGAGAATATAAAGCAACTACTAGCTGAAAGCTACCCGGCTGAAGCCGGGGGATTTAACCTTAGAGGCGGACGATTAAA
>NZ_VOPZ01000070.1 GCF_010470665.1 Desulfovibrio sp. JC022
TGTTTGTATTTAGAAAAGAAAGGGATTCACTACAATCCTTCCGAAATTCTATGTGGAATGGGTTCTTMCTATCGTTATAAGAATCTTTATAAATAGATAGTGGTGGATTTTGTTTTTAATTTMTTTCCCMCTTTACTGTTCAAAGAAGAAGTCGTTTTGTTAAACGCATACACACTTTATATGATTATATGAGAAATGATATAGACATTGTAGTTGTCTAACAAGAGACAATGAGATCTTACTTCGGACGAATCATAAATTAATCACATATTGGGCATTTACCATACTTTGAGAAAGGCGTTTATGCTTTATCGACTTAGTTCATCTCGTGGCTTGGGTGTTAAAAATTGGTAAGGTTTCCTCTTCCTTATTGAAAGGAATTCAAATTCCTAAGATAATAATTATTTCTATTGCCTATTGATCGGAGCAAATAGATTTCTCAATTGAATGTTATGTCAATTCGCTACAAAGGGAATTCATTTCCACATCTATACATCTCTAGAAGAGTCTAGAATAAAATGTTGTAGGTAGAAACTTAAGCCTTTATCCTTATTTTATTCTATATTCTAGATTAGAACTTTAGAGAC
>NZ_VOPZ01000071.1 GCF_010470665.1 Desulfovibrio sp. JC022
TGGAAGACATTTGATGACCTCATTTCTTTCAATGAAGGGCCTAACGGAGTTGACTAATGTTGTGGGAAATTGGAGCGATAAGCGTGCTTCTGCCGTGGCCATGGAAGACATTTGATGACCTCATTTCTTTCAATGAAGTCACTACTTCGCACTAGTTTCTCGGTACTATGCATATGATCCAATATCAAAGGAAATGATAGCATTGAAACGTATACTCATCAGATAACAGCAATACCTGATCACTACTTCGCACTGGCTTCTCGGTACTATGCGTATGATCCAATATCAAAGGAAATGATAGCAKTGAAGGATGAGACTAMTCCAATTGAGGRGTGGSAGCATATAGMWYAGCTAAAGGGTAGTGCTGGAGTAAGCATACGATACCCCGCATGGAATGGGATAATATCACAGGAGGTACTAGACTACCTTTCATCCTACATAAATAGACGCATATAAGTACGCATTTAAGCATAAACACGCACTATGCCGTTCTTCTCATGTATATATATATACAGGCAACACGCAGATATAGGTGCGACGTGAACAGTGAGCTGTATGTGCGCAGCTCGCGTTGC
>NZ_VOPZ01000072.1 GCF_010470665.1 Desulfovibrio sp. JC022
ATGCCTTCACATCGCTAGGCTCTGATGGAAACAGATAGGAAGAAATGCGGAAGCTATTGCCAATATCCCCCAGAATTATACCATAATGCCTTCACATCGCTAGGCTCTGATGGRAAMAGATAKGWAGAAATGCGGAAGCYATTGCCAATATCCCCCAGAATTATACCATACCCAAYCCGCCCATATGSAGATGAAAGCGRATTRSTTCTTTTAAACATTGGAGTAACATAACAAAATTATTACTTTAATTTCCTGCAAAGGGAAAAAGATAGAGRGAGYAAGGGTCAACAACGARAGTTGYTGARTGAGTAAAATCGGTATTTAAATACTGGGGAMAACTTTTTAAAAGGATTTCTGTTAGGCCAAGGATAGCCCAAAAATGACTRTYGTGTCCCTGYGGACAAAAGATTTTCACAGTGATAACCAATTAAAGATATTTGTAAAAATATTCAATTTTCAGAATATCAATATCAAAATAGTCAGYAATTACGKTAGCTGTTTAGATGCCACACACACTGTTAATTCCTGCACAGAAGTTCTTTCGTGTACGCATAAATCTCATG
>NZ_VOPZ01000073.1 GCF_010470665.1 Desulfovibrio sp. JC022
TCTTCATTTCATATTTTAAAAATGCACCTTTGCTGCTTTTCCTTAATTTTTAGACGGCCCGCAGGTTCGTTTTGCGGTACTATCTTGTGATAAAAAGTTGTTTTGACATGTGATCTGCACAGATTTTATAATGTAATAAGCAAGAATACATTATCAAACGAACAATACTGGTAAAAGAAAACCAAAATGGACGACATTGAAACAGCCAAGAATCTGACGGTAAAAGCACGTACAGCTTATAGCGTCTGGGATGTATGTCGGCTGTTTATTGAAATGATTGCTCCTGATGTAGATATTGATATAGAGAGTAAACGTAAGTCTGATGAGCTACTCTTTCCAGGATATGTCATAAGGCCCATGGAATCTCTCACARCCGGTAGGCCGTATGGTCTTGATTCTAGCGCAGAAGATTCCAGCGTATCTTCTGACTCCAGTGCTGAGGTAATTTTGCCTGCTGCGAAGATGGTTAAGGAAAGGTTTGATTCGATTGGAAATGGTATGCTCTCTTCACAAGAAGCAAGTCAGGCTGCCATAGATTTGATGCTACAGAATAACAAGCT
>NZ_VOPZ01000074.1 GCF_010470665.1 Desulfovibrio sp. JC022
GATAAAAAAGAAGAGAATTTTCTGCTGATAAAAAAGAAGAGAATTTTCTGCTATATCCCTTATTTCACTGGGATTGTAGTTCAAGTGGTTAGAGCACCGCCCTGTCAAGGCGGAAGCTGCGGGTTCGAGCCCCGCCAGTCCCGACGGATCCAATAKCCAATAAATGSCTAAATTCATTTTTCCCTTTTAGTAAAGGGTGTCGGGGGACATACYCTCGTTTCCAAATCAAYAAATCAAAGKGGAGTCYATATTTCTTTTTTCTTTACTATTTTTCTTTCTTTTTTATTGTTTGTTTAGGTTTCTAAYTAGGTRWTTAATCGAAGCAACCCAATGATCCTTCATCAGATGATYATCCAAGGAAAACGCAGGGTAGAAAACACAGAAACCRATGTTAAATAAMTAAATTCYCGATTGRTTGGGTCAGAATCAAAATTTTGATTCGGTATGAATAAAAGARCTTCCTATGTTATACTAATCAAGTCTCGACGACGAATTGATTTGATAGATCAGATATTGTTATTCGTKATATTGATCCGATTCAAAATCATCGG
>NZ_VOPZ01000076.1 GCF_010470665.1 Desulfovibrio sp. JC022
GATTAGTCGGCCGGGTTTACGAATCTATTTCAACTCGCAACGAATTCCTAGAATTTTAGGTGGAATGGGAATTCTAATTCTTTCTACTTCTCGAGGTATAATGACAGACCGGGAAGCTCGGCTAGAAGGAATCGGTGGAGAAATTTTGTGTTATATATGGTAATCCTTTTAATATCCAAATGGAATCCGAAACCTGTTCCTTTTTGTAATTGTAAAAAAGAGAAAGAGGATSAGTTGGCTARTATCCTTTCTTCTCCATTAGTTGATACTTCAGGGGGACTTTACCTGGAATGAAAGAACAAAAATGGATTCATGAAGGTTTAATTACTGAATCACTTCCCAATGGCATGTTCCGGGTTCGGTTAGATAATGAAGATCTGATTCTAGGTTATGTTTCAGGRARGATCCGACGTAGTTTTATACGGATACTGCCGGGAGATAAAGTAAAAATTGAAGTAAGCCGTTATGATTCAACCAGAGGACGTATAATTTATCGACTCCGAAACAAGGATTCGAAAGATTAGGTGGTTTTTATTCACTACGACTCGGG
>NZ_VOPZ01000078.1 GCF_010470665.1 Desulfovibrio sp. JC022
ATGGTTGTGATCGTGAATAGAGTCTCCATTTTCTTCATGGTTGTGATCGTGAATAGAGTCTCCATTTTCTTCACGTTTTTTGACTCATCGTCATTACATTAGTGACTTAGGAATAAAATGGAATGAAAAATAGACAAAGAAAGCATTGATTACACCCAGCGAAGGTGATACCGTAATAAACACAAATTAGGGCTAAATTAGGGTTTTCTAYRGAAACGCGTTCCACTTTAMATATTATTGMTTAATTTTACTATATAGATGCYRGATTRGACWTAGAATAATGTTTKGGAGARAACTTGACACAAATATTGAAGTTTATTAATCTAAATTCAAAAKAATTCATTAAAAAAGCCRCGGTYATAAAATGACGAGTTTTTTAAGATTSAACGCATGGTTGTGATCGTGAATRGAATCTCMATTTTCTTCAYRTTTTTTGACWCATYGTCATTACATTAGTGACTTAGGAATAAAAYGGAATGAAAAATAGACAAAKAAAGCATTGATTACACCCAGCGAAGGTGRTACCGTAATAAACAC
>NZ_VOPZ01000080.1 GCF_010470665.1 Desulfovibrio sp. JC022
GGTCTTCCAAGAAACAGTCCACTGTTTCATTGTCAACAGCTGAAGCTGAGTATATCTCTGCTGCTTCATGCTGTACTCAACTTTTGTGGATGAGACAGATTTTGACAGACTTTGGAGAACCACTAGACACAACTCCAATCTTGTGTGATAACACAAGTGCAATCAATCTTTCATTGAATCCAGTTCTCCATAGTCGAACTAAACATATTGAAGTGAGACATCACTTCCTAAGAGATCATGTTGCTAATGGGAATGTTAGCCTTGAGTTTGTTGAAACTACTAAACAACTAGCTGACATTTTCACTAAACCCTTACCTGCTGAAGCTTTTGCACAAAATAGGCTTAAATTGGGTTTAATGAGAATTCAATGAACTTTAGTTAAGTCTTTTCTTTCAACTCAAACATGTTCTTGAATTCACCTCTACATAGTGATTTTTAGTTTTCACACAATTTTCTCAACCATGCAATCACTATGGGGGAGATAATATTACAGAGATTTGTGGCTCTTGTAGGTAAAGAGTTTGATCTT
>NZ_VOPZ01000081.1 GCF_010470665.1 Desulfovibrio sp. JC022
AATTCCCTTCAATGAATCGATTTAAATAAATAATCTTGCGAAGTTGAAGGGAAATATCCAAATCCATGTCTTATTATTTTCAATAATCCATGCTTGTAGCAATAAAATGCTATTATTCCTCCTATGAGTTATAAGTGAAAAAAGATTGATTACAAATCTAGTATTTATTTATTTATTTGCTCTCGAAMCTATAAAGGACCKGAAATACCTTGTTTACGTATCATTGGAAAGTGCATTAACATAAATACAGCAGTAAGAAGTGGCAATACAAAAGTGTGTAAACTATAAAAACGYGTCAARGTRGATTGCCCCACACTAGCACTTCCACGCAATAATTCGACCAAAGGYGATCCTATTACAGGAATAGCCTCGGGTACACCTGTTACAATTTTCACCGCCCAATAACCAATTTGGTCCCAAGGTAAAGAATAACCAGTTACGCCAAAAGATGCGGTCAATACTGCCAAAACCACACCCGTAACCCAAGTCAATTCCCGAGGTTTTTTAAAACCACCGGTGAGAT
>NZ_VOPZ01000083.1 GCF_010470665.1 Desulfovibrio sp. JC022
ATGTCCTCCGATTATATCTTCTAAATCGTCCACACTAACAATCCAGCCTTCTCCCCCAAAGGGAGATTTTATGTCCTCCGATTATATCTTCTAAATCGTCCACACTAACAATCCAGCCTTCTCCCCCAAAGGGAGATTTTAGTAAGTAACCAAATATGACACTTGGGCTAAGGGTCAAGTTGGTAATTTYTCTTACAYCTCCACCTCCCGGAGCCCAAGTGTCATATACACCCCCAAMATAAAGAGCCTTGAAGACTAGAAGAAAAGCAMCTAGACCCAGCAAGATTAAGTGAATACCTAAAATTGTGGTCATTTTATTTCTATCTTTCCATACATAACCAAAGAATGGAAAAGATTCTTCCAGTGTCTCGGGTCCCAGAAGTGCATGATAAATACCGCCAAAGCCCAATACYGCAGAAGAAATTAAATGAAGTACTCCAGATACAAAGTATGGAAAGGTATCTAGAACTTCCCCCCCAGGGCCTACTCCCCAACCTAAAGTCGCTAAATGGGGA
>NZ_VOPZ01000085.1 GCF_010470665.1 Desulfovibrio sp. JC022
TGAACATAAACCAATAATACGAACTGGATTGAACATAAACCAATAATACGAACTGGATCGTCTAACTTCATTCAAAAATGAGACTCCTTTTGAATTATTATTTATGAATTCCATTATTATGGAATCCAATTTTCCCTTTTTTGAATTTTTTCTTCGCTTTCTTTCATCGAATAGGATTTACTACTCGTGTTACTGGACAGTTAACCAATTGCTTAAAATGAAAGGCGGGGCTTCCAACAAAAAACTGTCTCTACAACCACGATTTCTAGACCTCGTGTCTACTGAAATATGATAATMTMTWTCAWTCTAAGAAATTTTCTCTTAAAKACAGTATCATTTTACATYAAGGGGTARAGGAAAGSAAGAAMACAGGAAAAAAYMGAGTTTAGTATWTATATTTAATATTTAGCGCCTCTTTTCAATACTGGTTCAAATTGCGTTGCTGTGTCAGAAGAAGGATAGTTATACTGATTCGGTATACTCTAAAGATGCCCTCGGTACAATATTG
>NZ_VOPZ01000086.1 GCF_010470665.1 Desulfovibrio sp. JC022
CACGGAAGTGCATACCATGATTCTTCTGTCTATCAATAACTGCATGCATTGCACGGTGAATGTGAAGAAGTAGGCCATTATCTCGGCAATAATGAGCCAAGCTAGTATTTGCAGTAAATCCTCCTGTTAAGTAGTCATGCATTACGATAGGAACTCCCAATTCCCTAGCAAATATAGCTCTTTTCATCATTTCTTCGCATGTACCCGCAGTAGCATTCAAGTAATGCCCTTTGATTTCGCCTGTTTCAGCCTGTGMTTTATAAATTGCTTCRGCACAAAATAAGAAACGATCYCTCCAACGCATAAATGGCTGRGAGTTCACGTTCTCATCATCTTTGGTAAAATCAAGTCCACCGCGAAGACATTCATAACACGCTCTACCATAGTTTTTAGCGGATAACCCYAATTTAGGTTTAATAGTACATCCCAGCAAGGGACGACCRTACTTGTTCAACTTATCTCTCTCAACCTGGATCCCATGAGGCGGACCTTGGAAAGTTTTAA
>NZ_VOPZ01000091.1 GCF_010470665.1 Desulfovibrio sp. JC022
GTGTTACATATCTACCCAGTTTATGGATTTTTTTTAAAATTATAAAAAGAAAGATATCTCTGCCTATAGTCAAAAAATATTCATCGACCGAACTCTACAACACTTGGGTKTTTACCAACAAAAAAAAGGGAAAAARGTTCAATAASGAGTTTCAAAATAGAATTGAAGCTTTAGACAAAGAATATAGTTCTTTGAATATACTCGAGACAAGAACTCAACTGTGTAATCACGATTACACAAAAGAATACTTATCGAAAAAGTGTGATCCGTTATTGAACAAATCATATCGAAGAAAAATTGCCAAAAATTTTTCACATTCAATCCTAAAAAAACCTTTGATAGAAAAGCTGATAGAGAAATTTGGGATAAATCGTATTCATACTATCCTTCTTATGGATACTAATTACGACCAGAAACCTAATGACTTTGCTACAAAACCATTATTAAGAGAACTTGTTGATTTTTTCACTTTTAGTATTCAAATTGAT
>NZ_VOPZ01000092.1 GCF_010470665.1 Desulfovibrio sp. JC022
GGAAGCCTGCCTCAAGATTAGTTGTCCCTATGCTTTATGCATCTAAAGATTCCAGGTAGACCACCTGGTTGATAGGCTGGAGGTGTAAGTGCAGCAATGCATTCAGCTGACCAGTACTAATAAATCGTGCGACTTATTTTTCTTCTCTTCCCTTAACTTTGCTTATGGCACGCCATCTGCGAATTTTAAAATTTAATTTGTCAGCTCACGTATTAAGATACGCTTCGCCAACAAATGAAATTTGAAAATCCACATCTGACGCACCCTAAGTAAAGTTAAGCACTCAGAATCGAGCCTGAAGGCTCTCTGAACTGGAATAATTCTTCTCTATTTTAACCATATATTTTGCTCATCGAGAGCAAGCAAAATTTGCTTGCGACCACTGAGGAGAGGTCACACCCGACCCCATTCCGAACTCGGAAGTTAAGCTCTCCATCGCCGATGATACTGCTGGGTAGCCAGTGGGAAAGTAGGTCGTCGCA
>NZ_VOPZ01000093.1 GCF_010470665.1 Desulfovibrio sp. JC022
TAAACCGATCACAATAATACCAGTTACAGTACCTATTATCCAAAGAGGAATCCTTCCAGTAGTATCGGCCATTTACTCCACTTCCCCCAATTTMATCAAGTGGTCCTGCTAGAGACATAAACAGTCATGGATAATTATGAAAYGAGATCCTTCCAAATAGGCTAAGARAATGMCTAGAATTTTTAGTTATTTTATTTCGTYTTCCTAATTGAMAAAATAATTGGAAAATAAAACAGCAAGTACAAAAATGAGTAATAACCCCCAGTAGMGACTGGTACGATTCAATTCAACACTTTGTTCGTTCGGGTTTGATTGTGTCATAGSTCTATAAATTCGGAATTAGGTTTATCGTTGGATGAATTGCATTGCTGATATTGAYCCCAAAAAAAAGACGGTTGGTACAGCTAGTCCGTGAACAGCCAACCATCGTACTGTAAAAATTGGATAGGTTCGATCTATAGTCATTTGATTAGGACCTCCT
>NZ_VOPZ01000094.1 GCF_010470665.1 Desulfovibrio sp. JC022
TACACACTTTGGGGTGTATCGGTGTCGATTTTGGACTAGATTTGGATTCCCGAGTTGAACTTTTCCAACCCAGACTGGAATTAGGTCCAAAATATTATTTGGAACAAGTTTGTAGAAGGAATCGGATCGAAAATCGGATTAGAAATGCCTTAAATAATTTAAATTTGAAAAATACTAAAAATTAGGCCAAGGTACAAGCGGTCAATGCGCAGTCAACCCTGAGGTCAAAGGTACAACYCGTTACTGCGCRAAGTTTGACTTCRCCGGAATTTGGCCGGAATCGAACGAGAATCATGAAATTGATGGAAGAATRTTGTAGTACTCACCGTGGCGGTCAGTTTGATGGGTGGAAGTGGCCTGGACGACGGGAGGAACGGCGAKATTTTCCGATCGAAGTCGCCGGCTCGAAAATGGCATTTAGGTGTTTTTGATTTCGAACG
Source organism: Desulfovibrio sp. JC022 (assembly GCF_010470665.1). NCBI lineage: Bacteria > Pseudomonadati > Thermodesulfobacteriota > Desulfovibrionia > Desulfovibrionales > Desulfovibrionaceae > Desulfovibrio > Desulfovibrio sp. JC022. The sequence continues at coordinate 441 of NZ_VOPZ01000094.1, forward strand.
AATTTGCTTGATTGGGCAACGGGGTTAGCTTGGAAATGGTT
>NZ_VOPZ01000095.1 GCF_010470665.1 Desulfovibrio sp. JC022
CCCAAAAGAAATCCTCTCAATTCCTAACAACCACTAACCATGACCCTAACAAGCCAAACCCAAAAGAAATCCTCTCAATTCCTAACAACCACTAACCRTGACCCTAACAAGCCAAACYCTAACYCGAACCCTAACMCTAAACCYTAAACMTAAACCCTAACAAATCCTWATCCTAACCCTAAATCAAAACCTAAACATATCAWGAACCCTAACAAACCCTAACCCTAACTCGAACACTAACCCTAACCATAACCCTAACCCTATCTAACCCTAACTCTAACAAACCCTAACCCTAACAAACCCCAACCCYAACCCTAACTCTAACCACAACCCTAACAAACCCTAACCAAAACCTAACCCTGACCCTAACAAACCCTAACCCTAACAAACCTTAACCCTAACCCTAACAAACCCTAACCCTAACCGTAACCCTGATAAACCCTAACCCTAACTCTAACCTTAACCCTAACAAACCCTAAC
>NZ_VOPZ01000098.1 GCF_010470665.1 Desulfovibrio sp. JC022
GATCTTCCCATTCATTCCCTGCAGGCCCCTCTTCCCCTAATTCTTTCCATTCTACCAAGGAATTATCTAGAATAATTCGTAAATCTARATCGGCTAATTGTTCTCGAATAGYACCTGCACCAGTAGAGATYTCTCGATTGCGAAACGTTTCGAAGCCTGGGGTAGTAAAAAAGAGCGGGATGCTGTATTTCCAAGATTGGATCTCATATTCAAATAAACCTCGTAATCGCAAAAAAGTKGGTTTTTTTGTTAKGGGCCTAGCAAAAGAAAAATYGGGATAGGATCCTATACTATAGGATCTCCCCCCCTTCCAAATCGGACGTGAAGGTTTCCTTTCATCCGGCTTAAGTAGGTAAACGAACTAAAGAAAAGAGTTCTCCCCCTAAAATTCTAGAAAACCCCAACAAAATAAAAAGATCTACTCTTTACTCAAGTTTTCAGTGAAGAACACATTAATTACGAATTACGCCTT
>NZ_VOPZ01000099.1 GCF_010470665.1 Desulfovibrio sp. JC022
GATGCTCGTGAAGCACAAGGCCAAAACCTAAAAAAGGGAAACGTGTAGCAACGTTAGCCATGAAAACATGGCTAARTAAGKAGAATAAACRTGYWCCAAAGCAATGAATGAATATGCRTATSAATGCAGCACATAAGATCACGTAAGTCACACAAGGCTAWTSCTAGCCTAAGGCTAACAACYACGATGCTAACAGCCATCGGAATTGAACCACCCCGATGCTTCCAGCCATCGGCGTCRRACAAACCCCGATACTCCMAAGTATCACAACYAAGAWCTCCAYGATGCTCCCGGCCATCRTAACCGACATACCCCGATGTTTCTRGYCATCGGCACCAAATCTCCCCGATATTTCTGGCCATCGGMACCAAAACAGGCTCATCAACCTAACCCCTGCGTGATTTTTTACCCTGGCCATCTCACTAGGAATTACTGCACAGTCGGACCACATATACAAGAAACTACGCTGAG
>NZ_VOPZ01000101.1 GCF_010470665.1 Desulfovibrio sp. JC022
TTGCTTTGTTCCAGGTGTGGAACTGTGGTGAATTCCTGCGGGAATTGGTTGTGCACCAGTGTGGTGCTGAGTCTGTGAGACTCGTTGGTAGACACCTGTTGAGGTGTGCACCTGGTACGGTGCGGAGTTCCGAGGAACTCGGTGTTAACGCCCTGCGAGGCGTAGTGTTCTGAGGGACACTGGGTGTTTCCGTGGGAGACGACCGGTTTGTAAACAGTCTTTGTATATCCGATTGTGAAAGTGATATAGTGAAGTTTTTGTTTACAATCCCTCTGTGTTATTTCTGGTCATATTTCTCGTGACCACACCATTCACCCTCCCTCTGGTGGTGGTCCTGCACTAACATAGTTCCCATCATGAGGCTTAAACTTCCTCGAAATGTAGACAATCACCTTCCCGCGCTGCATCAGAACTGCTCCAAGACCGTCCCCACACGCATCCGTAAAGACCGAAAAGTCCTCCTTTCC
>NZ_VOPZ01000102.1 GCF_010470665.1 Desulfovibrio sp. JC022
TTATTTATGATAGGAATTCTCTTGTTAAGACCCTATGAATCGATTAAAACCTCAGATTGATACTAGAACCACGATGATTCAATAAGAAATCATAAGCTAAGCCAAGGATTCCTTGAGTAAGAGCCATTGGATCATCACATATTTCATGAATTAGACTAAATCAAAAAAKAAAGATTTTTCTTCTTTCAAACWGTTTGAAATTCTTTTTGGAGTCCGGACACGAGGTCGAATATTAAGTATGAATCRTAGTTCAAATATTTCTTAATCTAGTTCATTGTAGTTTGTGTTCCAGATAATTGACTAAATATCCGACGAAGTAGAACCATCTGTATTAAGGTGACAGACYTATTCTCTGTATTATCAATAGAATCAATTCTAACAAGTCACACACTCATATTCCGGAAATACAGAAAGAAAAAGATTCCACGATCAAACTACCAAATCGGACAGAAATCCAAGTT
>NZ_VOPZ01000104.1 GCF_010470665.1 Desulfovibrio sp. JC022
AAAGAGCAAGTGAACTCCTAACAAGGAAATAGCTCAGTTAAGGACTCGCTCTTGCTTGTAGCTGCTTCGGACTACGAACTCCCTGTTTCACTTCCGGTTTACATCCAGTTTTGAAACCAGCTTTGATCATCCGATTGGMTCTGATTAGAKTAGTGTTCCGTGTTGATTTCCATTGGTTTGCTTTAAAGGAAGATCAATGAATAAKATAACAACTCCTTCCACTAAGCATCCTTAGTAACAACTAAGACAAGGAAGAATACACCATTTTCTATCGATTAGCAGCCAATTCAAAGATAAGAGATCTCACTGGTCAACCACAAGGACAAAGGGAGGATGAAGAGCTCTAAAAAAAGGAGGTAGAACCAATAAAGGTTTCTTTTTCGATTCATCCCTGGCCTTGTTCAAGAACTATTTTTGATCCAATCCGTAGGAATCAATAGAAAAGGTAA
>NZ_VOPZ01000107.1 GCF_010470665.1 Desulfovibrio sp. JC022
GACTTGATGACCTGCCCAACCGAGAGACCCAAGTCCTAGTAGACCTGCTAAATGGTGATTCAACATAGATTCTACATCTTGAAACCAAGCYARTTTKGGGGCCGCTTTATGATAATGAAACCAACCAGCAAAAAGCATTAACGCTGCAAAGATYAATGCACCAATTGCGGTACAATAGAGTTGTAATTCACTAGTTATTCCAGATGCTCGCCACATCTGAAAGAAACCGGAGGTTATTTGTATTCCTCGGAAACCCCCGCCCACATCACCATTCAATATTTCTTGGCCCACTATTGGCCAAACCACCTGGGCACTTGGCCCAATGTGAGTTGGATCGCTTAGCCACGCTTCATAATTGGAAAAACGAGCACCGTGGAAATACATACCGCTCAGCCAAAGAAAGATGATGGAGAGTTGCCCAAAATGGGCACTAAATACTTTTC
>NZ_VOPZ01000109.1 GCF_010470665.1 Desulfovibrio sp. JC022
TATCAATTTTGACTCAATTTAATCACAAATATATAAGAAAAAATATAATCAAATTAGGTCTTGTTAAATTCGTCTAGACACACGTAGATTTAGCATGTCAAATTTCATAATTTTTCATTGTACACAATTTGAGATATTAACCATTAAATAAACGCATTGGATGACGTGCAGAAGAGAAAGATTTAACATGTTAAATTTTATAATTTTTCATTGTACACAATTTGAGATATTAACCATTAAATAAACGCATTGGATGACGTGCAGAAGAGAATCGCTACAACAATAATGGGACAGAGGAAGTACTACCTCTCCGATCCCACGAAATTATGCTTATTTTAATTTTTGACATTGTTCATTTATCAATTTTAACTCAATTTAATTGAAAATATATAAGAAAAAATATAGTCAATATTGATCTTGTTAAATTCGTATAATCAT
>NZ_VOPZ01000113.1 GCF_010470665.1 Desulfovibrio sp. JC022
TCCGGGCGGAGATAAATAAAGCATCCGTAACCCCGTTGATCTCTCCGAAACTTCATAAAACGGGCTTTCTAGAGATCCCAAATGACCCACCCTCACATGAATTGCTAAGGATCCAATAAGTCCAACGTTRATTCCCTCAGATGTGTCAATTGGGCAAATACGACCATAGTGACTAGGATGAATATCTCGTATCCGAAAACTAGCAGTTCGCCCTGTTAGTCCCCCAGGACCTAAATAACTCAACTTTCTCCCATGAACTATTTGTGTTAACGGATTAGTTCGATCAAAAACYTGAGATAAGGGGTGTAAACCAAAAAAAGATTCATAAATGGTTGTTRATGGAGTTGAAGTTACCAAATTCTGAGGAGTCGGTATCAATTTATGCCGAATTGCCCCACATATAGTCCCTCGAACCACATTTTCG
>NZ_VOPZ01000115.1 GCF_010470665.1 Desulfovibrio sp. JC022
ATAAAAATCAACTATCGATTGATAATGTAATAGGATAATGAAAATATATTATCATATACGGTGTTAAGATGATGACATAAGTTATGAGAAGCTGTCATCGAAGTTAGAGGAAGCTGAAGTGCAAGGATTGATAATGTAATAGGATAATGAAACATATAAAACGGAATGAGGAATAATCGTAATATTAGTATGATCTAATTACCCACATATATCTCGGATTCCTAAATCCTTGAGGAGAACTTCTAGTATATTCTGTATACCTAATATTATAGCCTTTATCAACAATGGAATCCCAACAATTATCT
>NZ_VOPZ01000118.1 GCF_010470665.1 Desulfovibrio sp. JC022
GCCCAATGCAAAATAAAATGCATGTTGGGTTTTTAAAACAGTTCAGATCATTTTGATAATAATCAGCCCAATGCAAAATAAAATGCATGTTGGGTTTTTAAAACAGTTCAGATCATTTTGATAATAATCAGTCAGTTTGATCTGTTTTACCGAGAAGGTCTACGGTTCGAATCCGTATAGCCCTAGAGCCCTATAAATTAAATARAAAATACAAAATAAAATGAAGATTTGAAATCCAAAATTGTATAATTTGGATCTCTTCATTCTWTATTTTGAACTTGGAACTGACCGACTAGTTCATCGAAAGAAAAWTTTTCCTAAAAACTCACTCACAGGAATCGTTTTAAACAGAACACAAGAAAATGGAAGTAAAAAAACAAATTTCAAGGGATTTAATGGATCCCGATCCA
>NZ_VOPZ01000122.1 GCF_010470665.1 Desulfovibrio sp. JC022
GGCCAATTCGATCGAATCACTGCAATTCGAAAAGTCAACAAATTTATTTGTGCAGCCGTTGACTCTGAACTTTCCGATCAAATTCCGGCCAATTCACGGTGAGGATGATAAAATTGATTTGAAATTGTTAATCTAGACTTCAATACCTTTCCATAGAGACCTCATTTGTTCAAATCGGAGTTCGTATGAAAAAGTTAACRTTTTYGRTCCGGTTTCGACTGTTTTYGATCTTAACTGTSAAATTTGTCGTACGAACTCTATTATGAAAAATCTCAAAATTTGCAGAACCATTGCAAATATTATTTAGAACATGTTTCCTGATTTTATTCATTTTTGTGACATGTTCGAATTTTCAACTATTCCTAATCAGTCTCGATTGACTGACTTCCGAACCTCGACTTCC
>NZ_VOPZ01000123.1 GCF_010470665.1 Desulfovibrio sp. JC022
AAAGTGGGATTTGCGCTTGTGGAAATTATCGAGTAATCGGGGATGAAAAAGTAGATCCAAAATTTTGTGAACAATGCGGAGTCGAGTTTGTTGATTCTCGGATACGAAGATATCAAATGGGCTACATCAAACTCGCATGCCCAGTAACCCACGTGTGGTATTTAAAACGTCTTCCCAGTTATATTGCGAATCTTTTGGATAAACCTGTTAARGAATTAGAAGGTCTAGTATACTGCGATGTGTGATTTGATCAAAATTCTGATTTTGCAGATTSGGAATAAGAAACTGTCATCCCAGTCAATCCAATTGGGATGCCCTGGATCTGACATGTCACTTGGGGGGTGTAACATGAAGCTCGGAATTGGGGGGGTATTGACTACCCCCAAAATATAATATA
>NZ_VOPZ01000125.1 GCF_010470665.1 Desulfovibrio sp. JC022
GTGATTCGTTTTATTAACTTTAATAGTTAAAGGTTCTTTCGGTCATATTCCGATCAAAAACTTTTTTCTTAAAAGGATTTAATCCTTTACCTCTCAATGATAAATTAGAGACAAAATCTGCATTCTCGTTATTTGTATCCACGAGTCAATTCTAAATTGAAAGTTGGACTATGAAATTGCGAAACATAATTTTTGGAATTGGACCAAGACTTCCAATTAAATAAATATGAGTAAAGTATCCATGGATGAAGAYAAAAMGTGAAYTTCTAATCSTMACTAACTCTTCCATTTTTYCCTTTCCTAAAGAAAGAAGTTGAAGCAAAATAGCCMTTCAATGATGACTTTTGTTTACTAGAGACATCCCATATTTTTTAGCTCGGTGGAAAGAA
>NZ_VOPZ01000126.1 GCF_010470665.1 Desulfovibrio sp. JC022
CTCAGATACTCAGATAATACAACTTTATTCTTCAACGTTTTTTTTTTTTTACAKCGATTTTCTCAAMTTTTCTTAYATCAAAACTCGCCCACCCCCCAACTCATTTATTTCACTARGGGGTCATCTTTCTTATAAATAACTGGGAGCTACGAGTAAYGAGAAGGGATCAACGGTTGAAGGKTTTKAAAGGAAATGGGGATGGTTGWATRTTTAGGCTCAKTACAAACACAARAARAGAAGGTTAWKGCTYAAAGTTGRYTAGACCTAAAGGAATAATAATTTCAAGGTAGGAGTTTTCCTAAAAGGTTAGCTACGGCTTCTAGAGTGCCAGTGTCATTTCCTTGCTCGATACTCAACATGCAACCTCAACATGTATACTTCATGCAAAT
>NZ_VOPZ01000127.1 GCF_010470665.1 Desulfovibrio sp. JC022
AGAAGCTTTCATTTTCGTGCTTATCCCAATTGTTGGTTCAGTTTATGCATGGCGAAAAGGAGCATTGGAATGGTCTTAGCTCCTGAATATTCAGACAATCAAAATCAAAAAGAAGGAAAAGATTACATTGAAACAGTTATGAATTCYATTGAGTTTCCWTTAMTTGAYCGAACMGCCSAAAATTCAGTTATTTCAACTACATYRAATGAYCTTTCRAATTGGTCAAGACTCTCTAGTTTATGGCCGCTTCTYTATGGTACCAGTTGTTGTTTTATTGAATTTGCTTCACTAATAGGATCACGGTTTGACTTTGATCGTTATGGACTAGTACCAAGATCGAGTCCTAGACAAGCAGATCTAATTTTAACAGCCGGAACAGTAACAATGA
>NZ_VOPZ01000128.1 GCF_010470665.1 Desulfovibrio sp. JC022
ACGCAGATCTATGAAATCCTAAAGCTCTCGCTAAGAGGAATCAAAATCAGTATGCATTTAATGGTGGCCAACTCATCAAAAACAATAAAATCATTAGCATAAAAGACTAAAYGAATCAAAAYAGTTCAATCCATAACAATCAGTTCAAAAACCAAARCATCAATCCGAAGGAACTAAATARWMGACTAYTCGCARTTCATAWTCARCAAAASGRAAGCAAAAATAAAGGAAAGCTCATGCAAACGAGTGATCGTCGATGATACTGAGTTCCCGGTGCCTCCTTGCCTCTAACTTGCTCCCCAAGATGTCTCTCCCCCCTAAAAATCACGCCAAAGGGGGTATAAAAATAGGCTGCTGGACGAATGGGCCGCGAAATCGCGGCCCA
>NZ_VOPZ01000129.1 GCF_010470665.1 Desulfovibrio sp. JC022
CTCCACGATGCTCCCGGCCATCGTAACCGACATACCCCGATGTTTCTGGTCATCGGCACCAAAACAGGCTCATCAACATAACCCCTGCGTGGTTTCCTACCCTGGCCACCTCACTAGGAATTACTGCACAGTCGGACCACGTATACAAGGRACTACCCTGAGTTGCCTACCCCGAGTGCCTCGTCAGGACTYAGTCGCRRGTAGRTCCAWCCTCAGTAACTAAAYCTACAACYGATACAYCYCGTCRGGGATTACAAYCAGCATACACATCAAGGAACACACTACTGGGGATTACATCCATGCATCACGAAATGCCCTACTGAGAATTACATCCGGGGAATTCACGATGTAATGAGATAAACTTCGGATTACTTGCACTCGAGCT
>NZ_VOPZ01000131.1 GCF_010470665.1 Desulfovibrio sp. JC022
GAACAAATAAATAAAAATTGAAATTTGTACCTCGTAAAAAATATTTTTTGTTTTGTAAAATTAACCATTTACTTTCTTTTGGTTTTGGAAAGAAATTATGTTCAAKCAAGCAAATATGTCATGATTACAGGAGTCTATCCATCGCATATAGACTTTAAGGCATCGTGGAAAAATCGTGGAGGTGAAATCGGGACCTAACAGATYCAATGGAACAATACATAGACAAGTAAATCCCTAAGGTACTCCTTWATTTTGATTTCAYTAKTTAATTYKAATTCMAAATTAAGAGATTCATCATTCGAAGGGAAGTAGACTACTCAAGAATCTCACATTTCATTTATGCCGTAATTGAATAAGAAATTAAGAAAATCGAACTACTAA
>NZ_VOPZ01000132.1 GCF_010470665.1 Desulfovibrio sp. JC022
CTTTCCCAAGTGGCGTTGTCCGGGAGCGAAGCGTTTGAAGACGAGGCCACAACATCGGAACCCGGATCAAATTAAAACCTCCGTGTCATCTTACTTGGTGAAAATGATTTTGAGTTTGTGTGGGGGGGGGGGACGAATCGAAGCGACAAAGGGCTGAATCYCAGCGGATCGTGGCAGCAAGGCCACTCTGCCGCTTACAATACCCCGTCGCGTATTTAAGTCGTCTGCAAAGGATTCTACCCGCCGCTCGATGGGAATTGTACTTCAAGGCGGCCCACGCGGCTCGTCCGCCGCGGGGGCTTGGCCAACGACACGTGCCCTTGGGGGCCAAAAGGCCCCTACTGCGGGTCGGCAAGCGGACGGCGGGCGTATGCGTCG
>NZ_VOPZ01000135.1 GCF_010470665.1 Desulfovibrio sp. JC022
TTATCTCTAGTGTCCCACATGAATTGTATTAACTCATATGTCATGTCTAAAACTTGCCTAGAGGGGAATAGTATATGTTGAGCAAGTGTGTTGATGTAGTATAGTAAGTCAAATCTAAATTTATATCCAACATATGAAGCTAGACCAATCAACTTTTGCATTTCATGTACYTYCTCTTTRTATTCATCTTCATCTATTTCTAGTTCATCCTGGTCTATATAAWGACCTGGTTGACCTGGAGCKCTAAGTTTTTTTCCTTTTGGATTCAAA
>NZ_VOPZ01000136.1 GCF_010470665.1 Desulfovibrio sp. JC022
TATGGGATCTTCTTATTTGTTATTTCAGCATATTGATTTACACTTATAGCCTATATCTTTTTTTTTATCCTTTKGGAGATCAATTTMTYCTAKTTTCATATCTAGGATTTACATATACAACATATACCAMYGTCAAKAGGGAATTTCTTATTSGTTGGGTTAGTTACTTCGATTCCAAAAAWGGTCAAAAAGAAAAAYGGGGTTGCGCTATACATATGAAAGAGTATACAATAATGATGTGTTTGGTTAATCAAATACCATGGTCTAATAATCAATCTGATTAGTTGATAATATTAGTATTAGTTGGGAAGTTTTTGAAAAATTTCTGCGAATAGTTTCATTAAGGCTCAATTTAGTCGTGTCGAGTA
>NZ_VOPZ01000137.1 GCF_010470665.1 Desulfovibrio sp. JC022
TAGTGCTGCCACGTTTGTAGTGCACGGACTAATGAGTACAACTCCCGATCATACGTCGAATAGTTGAGGGCAGCCCCACTCAACTTCTCGCTGAAGTATGCTATTGGTTTCTTGCATTGCATCAAAACTGCTCCAACTYCGATCCCTGAGGCATCACATTCCAATTCAAATGGCTTRGTGAAATCTGGTAAAGCTAAAACAGGAGCATGTGTTAATTTACGTTTAAGTAAATCAAATGAGGCTTGTTCAGATACTCCCCATTCAAAAACTTTGTCCTTCTTTGTGAGCTCGGTAAGAGGTGCTRCAATGGAGCTGAAATCTCTCACAAAATGACGGTAAAAACTTGCAAGTCCAAGGAAACTCCT
>NZ_VOPZ01000139.1 GCF_010470665.1 Desulfovibrio sp. JC022
CGGCGTTTCAACATGGAGAGCTCGAAACCGGTATCGACTCCCTTTGCTCCTTACGTGGGGTTATCTAGCCTTCAGTGCCCCAAGAATGAAGAAGAGGCGGAGATGATGCGGAAGGTTCCCTACGCCAGTGCAGTCGGCTGYGTYATGTATGCTATGGTGTGCTGCCGACCAGACATTGCCTAYGCTGTGGGTCAAGTAAGCAGATTCATGTCCAWCCCTGGAAAGGAGCATTGGACTGCGATGAAGTGGCTTCTGCGGTACTTGGCATCTACGAAGGGTCTGGGACTGGTGTATGGATTGCCTGGAGATAATGAAGAGAACCCTCTCGTGGGGTATGTTGATTCCGAATATGCTGGAGACCGG
>NZ_VOPZ01000141.1 GCF_010470665.1 Desulfovibrio sp. JC022
AATGATGAGGTTGACAAATGTCACCTAAATTACCGGTAAACCCCTAATAGGTAGCTAGCCGATAGGGTGGAAACAAGTCTAACATGCATAATAGCAATAAAAATGATGAGGTTGACAAATGTCRCCTAAATTACCGGTAAACCCCYARWAGRTAGCTAGCCRAYRGGGTGGAAACAAGTCTAACATGCATAATAGCAATAAATGCCGGACATCCACATAGGGATGCCCTAATCAATGGAATCCAACGACAAGCTCAAATATCGCCCCTAAACMAATATCKTTCGAGCTAARTTCACGTCATCTAAATCCCCTATTATAGCATCTYGCCTAAGAGGTTAGACCGAACAAGCTCTAATCAA
>NZ_VOPZ01000143.1 GCF_010470665.1 Desulfovibrio sp. JC022
AGACTCGTATCATGGACAATGAGGGACTTTCGATAGTATAGACAAGTAACGATGAATTGAGGGACTTTTTATACTTTAGACCCGTATCAAGGAATATGATGGTCTTTTGATAGTTTAGACTCATATCTTAGAGTTTAAGTGACGAGGTCGTCGAACAGAAKGGGCTTTCTMTTCCACCCGGACCAATTACYCGYAGCCGTGCCAAAWCATTTCAATCAAAGGTGTCAWCACTAGTTCGACATTTAGAAGAAGAGAACGTGCACAAGTTGGAAGCATGAAGACCAATGGGAGCTGCTATATCCATGTTGGGCTTATATAAAGAGAACTAAATTAATGAACAAGCCCAACAAA
>NZ_VOPZ01000144.1 GCF_010470665.1 Desulfovibrio sp. JC022
TTACCAAGTGTACGTCATTAGCCAGTTTAAGCGATAAGACAGATTCTAACTCACTTACCAATCACTACCACATGCTCAGACATTACTCGACTCAACCAATTAAGGCGACTTACCAAGTGTACGTCATTAGCCAGTTTAAGCGATAAGACAGATTCTAACTCACTTACCAATCACTACCACATGCTCAGACATTACTCGACTCAACCAATTAAGGCGACAAAGCAATATTATCCAAATACTACTCCCCAAACATATAAACACATGTCAAACCACATAGACGCCACATTCAATAATTCCTTGATATTAATGACAAGTAGTCGAGCCCAACTTGTCGGTACCACTCGACAAGTT
>NZ_VOPZ01000145.1 GCF_010470665.1 Desulfovibrio sp. JC022
TGAATCAAATCTCCCCAAGTAGGATTCGAACCTACGACCAATCGGTTAACAGCCGACCGCTCTACCACTGAGCTACTGAGGAACAACGGGGGATTAGATCTCATAGAGWYCAATTCCTGTTCTTAACCCATGACCAATATGAGCTCGAACCCTCCTTCGTAACTCCCGGAACTTCTTCATATTGGCTCCCTTCCATGCCTGATTTCAGAGGGAACCTCAAAGTGGCTCTATTTCATTATATTCCATCCATATCCCAATTAATACCCCTTATTGTGTCATTGACATAACAGATGTCTTTTCTAGTCTATCTCTTTCTATTTCTTTTCTAGATTTCTATATATGGAAAGT
>NZ_VOPZ01000146.1 GCF_010470665.1 Desulfovibrio sp. JC022
CAGAGTCAGTTTTTTGTGGAATTTCTCACTCAGAGAAACACAAAAACTTCCAGAAAAACTCTGAAGCCAGCGCTAGTGCCAGCGCTAGTGGCAGCGCKAGTCAARACCCATTTTCTGTTTGAAWCTCACCCAGAGAAACAGAAACTGAGYCTTTGCTCCAAGTTTTTCAGAAACTWAAACACTTTTTAWMTWRAACCTTCACTATYTAYATTTTGACTTAGAAAATACTTRTTAGAGTTTATATATACAGAAAGTGCATATTATATTGGAATTTCATATATAGTCTAATATGCATCTAATATGTGTGTTATCATCAAAATACACAAGATAGACAGAGTTGTGTCAGGC